>JACQKK010000178.1 GCA_016204605.1 Candidatus Lambdaproteobacteria bacterium | reverse complement strand
TTCCGATTCCAAAACAACAGTAGGAAGAATCCGCGTGCCTGAGGAGCCCTGCGCAGCAGGGCGTCTCGAAGGCCGCGACCCCCACCGACGCGCCCTTCGAGATGCGCTTCGCGCTCCTCAGGGACGCGGAGTTTTCTTTCACGATTGAAGGGGAAATGGAATCACCTCCGGGCAGGGAGCGAGGCTCCCTAAACCCATGGAGTGCGCCTGTGGCGCGCGAGCGCACCGCAGTCGCCCATTGGGATCTGGGGCCTTCGGCTCCAGCGCGGGGTGTCGGGGGCGGCGCCCCCGACGGCTTGGCGGGACCGATCGGTGTATTTCGAAGCGGAATCTACGAGCAGCCCATCGAGTTCCCACAGTTGAGGCAGCGGTAGCAGGTGCCGTTGCGCACGGTAAGGTGGCCGCACACGTCGCAGACGGGCGCGTCGCCCATCATGCCGGCGAGCTGGTCGTCGAGCGGGTTGCCGCGCGACACGGGCGCCGCCTCGCGGGCGACCGGCGCCGGGCCGGGGGCCGGCAGCGCGGGGGGCTCGTGCGAGGCGGGATGCGCCCCCGCATCGAGGGGGGTGCCGTCGGAGCGGGTGTCGATGGCGGCGGGCGTCACGTGCACAAGGTCCGTCCGCCCCAGGTAATCCATCCCCAAGATGCGGAAGATGAAGTCGAGCAGCGAGGTGCAGGTGCGCACGTTGGGGTGATCGGTGATGCCGTAGGGCTCGAAGCGCGTGAACGTGAACATGTTCACGTACTTCTCCAGCGGCACGCCGTAGGAGAGGCCCACCGAGACGGCCTGGGCGAAGCTGTTCATCATGCTGCGGTAGGAGGCGCCCTCCTTGTACATGTCGATGAAGATCTCGCCCAGCTCGCCGTTCTCGTACTCGCCGGTGCGCATGAACAGCTTGTGGCCGGCCACGGAGGCTTCGAGCGTGTAGCCGTTACGGCGGCGCGGAAGCTGGCGCCGCTGGCCCCAGGCGCGCCCGGCCTTGCCGGGGTCCACCGCGGCGGTCGCCACGGCGGCGGGGAGCTGGCCGGCCACGGCCACGGCCTCCCTGCCCTCGCTGCGGGAGCTGGTGAGCGGCTGGGAGCCCTTGCTGTTGTCGCGATAGAGGGCGACGGCCTTGAGCCCGTAGCGCCAGGACTGCACGTACAGATCCTCGATCTGCTCGACCGTGGTCTCCTCGGGCACGTTGATGGTCTTCGAGATGGAGCCCGAGATGAAGGGCTGCACCGCGGCGATCATCTTGATGTGGGCCATGGGCGGGATGAAGCGCGTGCCGTGCTCGCCGCAGCGGTTGGCGCAGTCGAACACCGGCAGGTGCTCGGGCTTCAGGTGCGGGGCGCCCTCGATGGTTTCCATGCCCCCGATGCGCAATTGCGCCTGGCGGATCTCCTCGTCGCCCATGCCCTTGGCCCTGAGCGAGGCGGGGTTGACGTGGGGGGTGTAGTCGGCCAGGTTGCCCGAGAGCCGCACGGCCTGGGCCGCCTCCTGGATCTCGTCGTCGCTGTAGCCCATCGCGCGCAGGCGGGCCAGGTTGACCGGGCCGCCGTCCTCCAGGCTCTGCGTGCCCAGGATGTGGCGGATGATCTCGCCGATCTGCGCCGCCGAGTAGCCCAGGTGGTCGAGGGCCAGCTTGAGCGACTGGTTGACGATCTTGATGTGGCCGCCGCCCGCCAGCTTCTTCCACTTCACCAGCGAGAAGTCGGGCTCGACGCCGGTCGTGTCGCAATCCATCAGCAGGCCGGTGGTGCCGGTGGGGGCGAGCACGGTCATCTGGGCGTTGCGAAAGCCTTGCTGCCGGCCCAGGCTTTCGGCGTGCTCCCAGGCCCCCTGGGCGGCTTCCCACAGCTCGCGCGGGCACGCTCGGGCATCGATGCGGGCGGCGGCGGCGCGGTGCTTGCCGATCACGCGCAGCATGGGCTCGCGGTTCTGGGCGAAGCCGGGGAAGGGGCCCGTCTGGCCGGCGAGCTCGGCCGAGACGGCATAGGCCTCGCCGCAGAGCAGGGCGGTGACGGCGCCGGCCCAGGCGCGGCCCTCCTCGCTGTCGTAGGGGATGCCGTTTACCATCAGCAGCGTGCCGAGGTTCGCATAGCCCAGCCCGAGCGGGCGGTAGTTGTGGCTGTTGGCGCAGATTTCCGCCGTGGGGTACGAGCTGAAATCGACGGCGATCTCCATGGCGGTGGCGAACACGCGGATGGTCCTGCGGAACCCTTCCACGTCGAAGCCGCCGTTCCCGTCGCGGTACTTGAGCAGGTTCACCGACGCCAAGTTGCAGGCCGTATCGTCGAGGAACATGAACTCGGAGCAGGGGTTCGAGGCGTAGATGCGATCCGTGCCGGCGCAGGTGTGCCAGTCGTTGATCGTCGTATCGAACTGCACGCCGGGGTCGGCGCAGATCCAGGCGGCCCGGGCGATCTGGCGCATCATCTCGCGCGCCTTGTAGACGCTGTGCACCTCGCCCGTGGTGCGGAAGGTGGTCTGCCACTCCCCGTCGTTCTCGTAGGCCTGCATGAACGCGTCGGTGATGCGCACCGAGTTGTTCGAGTTCTGGCCGGAGACGGTGTGGTACGCCTCGCCGTTGAAGTCGGCCTCGTAGCCGGCCTCGATCAGGATCTTGGCCTTGGCCTCCTCCTTGGCCTTCCAGTTGATGAAGTCCTCGATCTCGGGGTGGTCCATGTCGAGGCAGACCATCTTGGCGGCGCGGCGGGTGGTGCCGCCCGACTTGGTGGCGCCGGCGCCCTTGTCGAACACCTCGAGGAACGACATCAGCCCCGAGGAGGTGCCCCCGCCCGAGAGGTGCTCGTGGCGGCTGCGCAGGCGGGAGAAGTTGCTGCCCGAGCCCGAGCCGTACTTGAACACGCGCGCCTCCTTGCGCACCAGGTCGAAGATCGACCCCAGGTCGTCCTCGACGCGCTGGATGAAGCACGCGGAGCACTGCGGGTGGGCGTAGGAGTTGTCGATCCCGAGGGCCTGTTGCCGCTCGTCGTCCCAGTGGAAGTTGCCCGGGCTGCCCTTGATGCCGTAGTCCTGCCACAGGCCGGTGTTGAACCAGACCGGCGAGTTGAACGCCGCCCGCTGGTGCAGCAGCAGGTAGGTCAGCTCGTCCTCGAACACGTCCGCATCGAGCGGCGTCTGGAAGTAGCCGTGCTCCTCGCCCCAGACTCGGAAGGTGTGGGCGATCCGGTGCAGCGGCTGCTTGACCGAGCGCTCGCCGCCGGTGCCCGGCACGCCTGCCTTGCGGAAGTACTTCGAGACCACGATGTCGGTGGCGAGCTGGCTGAAGCTCTCGGGCACCTCGGCATCGTCCATCGCGAAGATCACCTTGCCGTGCAGCTCGGTGATCGCGGAACGCCGCTTGACCCACTTCACCGTGTCGAGCGGGTTCTGCCCCTCCCGGGTGAAGTGGCGCTTGAACGTCATGCCCTTGCGCGCCTGCTTCCTCGCTTTGCCTTGGCTCGGGCTCGTGGCCATCGTGTCTACCGGCAGTTCCATGGGGCACCCCCCTCAAAGTAACGATTCAATGATACTCTCTTGGCGCAATGAAGCGCCAGAACGCGCCGGGGCGCGTTACTCCACAACCGGACCAGCGGCGGAATCACTCTGGAGAGTCGCCAGGCCAAAACGAGCGAGCGAAGCAAGCGCGATGCGGTGAGGCGTGCCCACGTCCCATCCTGGGAAGGGTTCTCTGCCGTCCTGGCGAACCGTACCCGCCTCGACCAGCAGTCGCGCTCGGGTCGCGAGCGCTACGCCGGTCTCGGGAGGTGCCGTCTGTTGTACCGAGTCGGCGGGGGGCTTGGCAAGAGGTATTTCCGCCACGATCCTAACCAGCCACGTTTCGCCGGATTTGCTGCCATCCAAGCGCCGGGCGCGATAGCGGATTTTGGTACCCGCCGACAGCGCCCCACACTTCAAGATCGGGACTGACGCATGAAATTCCGCGAGTTGACGGTACGGGAGATCGCCGACCACGTCGGCGGCACGGTGGAAGGCGAAGGTGACGCGGTGATCCGGCGGGCGATGCCGATCGAGGAGGCTGGGCCGGGCGATCTGACGTTCGTGGCCAACCCCCGCTATGCGAAGCTGCTGGCCGAGGCGCGCGCCTCGGCCGTGATCGTGGAGCGGGCCGTGGCCCGGCCGCCCGGGGTGACGCTGGTGCGGGCGGCCTCGCCCTACCTGGCCTTCGCCAAGGCGCTCACGCTGCTGATCGAGCCCGAGCGCCCCGCCCCGGGCGTGCACCCGGCGGCCTGGGTCGAGCCCTCGGCGCGCCTGGGCGAAGGCGTGACGGTGATGGCCCACGGCTATGTCGGGCGCGCGGCCGAGGTGGGCGCGGGCAGCGTGCTCTACCCCGGCGCCGTGGTGCTGGAGCATGCCAAGGTGGGCGCAAGTTGCATCCTCTACCCCGGCGCCGTGGTGCGCGAGGCGTGCGTGCTGGGCGACCGGGTGATCGTCCACGCCAACGTCTCCATCGGCAGCGACGGCTTCGGCTTCGCCCCCGAGGGGGAAACGCACTTCAAGATTCCCCAGGTGGGCAACGTCGTGATCGGCGACGATGTGGAGATCGGTTCCGGCACCTGCGTCGATCGGGCCGCGCTCGGCTCCACCCGCATCGGCGCGGGCAGCAAGATCGACGACATGGTGATGCTCGGCCACGGCAGCCGCGTCGGCCGCAATTGCATCCTGGCCGGCGGCGCGGGGCTCTCCGGCAGCGCCGCCCTCGGCGACAGCGTGACCATGGGGGCGCGCTCGGGCACCGTCGGCCACATCACCGTCGGCGCGGGCTCGCTGATCTACTCGACCACGGTGGTCACCAAGCCGTTGCCCGAACGCTCGGCCGTCTCCGGCAACCCGGCCCGCCCGCACCAGGAGTCGCTACGCCTCCAGGCCCTGCCCACCCGCCTCGAACGCCAGCTCGAACGCCTCCAGGCCCGCGTCGACGCCCTCGAAGCCGAGCTGGCGAGGGCGAAGGGCGGGGGGTAGCGCGCGAAACGCTCGCCGGCCGGAGCGGGCGGCGGCGACTTCTCCCCCCGGGGCGGCCCCACCCCCGCGGCACCGCCTTTGCTTTCTCCTGATGGCGGGGAGTAAACTGCCCACAGGTGACCCCAGGCGACCGCCGCAGACCCCTCTTCCGGGGATAGCGGCACGGGCGCGGCGCTGACCGGAGCAAGACCCATGGCTGAGAAACAGCGCATCATCGAAGAAGCAGCGGCCGCCGGCGAGGAAAGCGAGGACGACGAGCTCTACGCCGTCGTCGCCAGCCGGAAGAGCCTTTCGCCGCTCAAGGCGGCCCAGAGCGCCCAGGGCGACGACGACACGCCCTTCCACAAGATCGAGTTCATCCACGACGTGCCGCTGCGGCTGTGCGTGGAGATCGGCCAGACGCAGCTCACCGTGCGCGAGATTCTCGCCCTGGCGGTGGGCAGCCTGGTCGAGTTCACGAAGGTGGTGGGCGAGCCGATGGACATCACCATCAGCGGTCGGCTGATGGCCCGCGGCGAGATCGTCGTCGTCAACGAGCGCTACGGGGTGCGCATCAGCGAGGTGACCAGGCCCGACGAGGCCGGCGCCATCTCCTCGGCCGACAACTGAGCCCCGACCCGAGCCCCTCGCCCCGCCTCTCTCCCCCAAGGCGAGGGAGAACCCCAGCGCCCGCTCCGCAGCCAGGCTCCCGCCCCGGCCCTCCAGGGCGTCGCCGTCACGCCTACCATTCGCGTTGAGTCATGATCCGGCATGGGTTCCGGCGTACCGCTGTGTCGAATGCGACACAGCCCGCGCGATCCGGCTGCGCGGCGAAGGCCAGGGCATCCGCCGCAAGCCCGCCCCAGGTGTCGCGTTTAGCGCCATGCAACCCACGCGCCCGGCCCGTGGCCGGGGATTTGCACCGCGTCTGAGACTCGAGCGCACCACCATGCCCGGTGGGCGGCAGACGCCACCCGGCCCCAGGGCAACCGTACAGGCGACGACGATGACGATTCCCTTGCAAGTGATGACGCGCACGCGCGCAGGTACGCCCCTGCGCCCTCGCCCTGCCCCGCAGCGCCTCGGGCTGCCCGCGCTGCTGGCCGCGGCCGTGCTGGCGGCGACGGCCGCCCTGCTTCCGGCGGGCGCCCATGGGGCCACGATCCTGGACGTGGTGGATTTCATGCAGACCGACATCCGCGCGCTGGCGATGGGCAACGCATACGGCGCCGTGGGCCGCGGCGAGGGCGCCCTGCTCTACAACCCGGCCGGGCTGGCCCAGTTCGATCTGGACCTGAAGGTGGAGTTCAGCGCGGATCTCGCCGGCACGAGCACCGACTTCCTGCTGGATTCCTATGCGCTCCTTTCCAACACCGGCCTCACGGCGATCAACGTCGTGGATTACCTGGACAAGTACGACGGCTCGACCCATCAGTACCGCGGCCAAGCCTACCACAGCGCCATCGCGAATCTGGGCAAGTTCAACCTGGGGCTCGGCTACGGCCTGCTGGAGGCTCACCGCTATCAGTTCGTCTTCACCGATACGGGCCCGGCGGGCTTCGACCCCCTGGCCATTCCTCCCGAAACCGACAGCCTGACGGTCGACCACCAGGTGCTGCGGGCGAACCTGGCCGGGCTCGCCCTCAAGCTGTTCAGCGGCAAGCTGATGGTCGGCGTGACCGCCAAGACTGTCGAGTTCACGACGGAGACGACTGGAGCCGTGGCGTTCACCTCCTTCAGCGGAACGAGCCTCAACCTGACGTTCACGGGCAACGACTTCAAGCGCGTGACCGCGTACGACGCGGGCTTCATCTACCGGATGGAGTTCTTCGCGGCGCTGCGGCCGCAATGGTCGGTCACGGCGGCCAACGTGGGCGGCTACAAGTTCAAGAGCGACACGGTCGCCACCGTGTACGAGGTGCCGCAGACCCTCAACGTCGGGCTGGCCCTCAACCCGCAACTGCCGGTCCTCAATCTCTTGCTGAGTTTCGAGTACAAGGACCCGGAGGGCAAGATCCGGATCGACGACCCGGGCACGGGCACGGTGGATCCGGAAAAGCGCTCGCCGACCCAGAGCTTCCACGCCGGGCTGGAGCTGGGTCTCTTCAAGACCTCCACCGGCAACAACGTGCTGTCGCTGCGGGCCGGCTCCAACCGCGGCCGGCTCACCTATGGCGCGGAGGTCAACCTGGTCTCGCTGCTGCGGGTGGCCTATACGCACTACGGCGACGACATGGGGAACTCCAACCACAGTGTCCCGAAAGAATGGGACGCCATCCATCTCGGCGTGGGCCTCGCCTGGTAGTGCGGCAGGCGCGATCCCCCGCGCCACCCTCACGCGCTGCGGTCGAAGGTGGCCGGTGGGGCTGCGGTCGGACTGCCGCCGCCGGCAGCCTTGCCGACCCCCGACTCCACGTCGAGAAAGGCCTGGATCGCCGCGGGCTCCAGCCCCAGCCGCTCGCCCAGCAATACCGCGGCCTGGATCGCGTAGAGCGCGCTGTCGCCCACCACGTCCTCGCCCACGCGGTAGGCGCCCTGCGCGCCCGCGAAGCGCCAGCCGCCGGGCGCCGGCTCCAGCCGGTTGCGCGAGAGCCGCAGGTCGGGCGGGGCGCCGGGGCGGGCCAGCGCGTCGAGCCGGGGGTCGTCGGCGCAGACCAGCAGCCGCCCCACGGGGAGCACCCGGGCCAGCGCGGCCATCTCGCGGGCCAGCGCGTCGAGCTCCGCGGGATCGGCCTCGGGCTCGGCGGCGAGCTGGGTGACGATGGCCCAGTCGGGCCGCACCGTGCGCAGCAGCACCGCCATCTCGCCCGCCCGGCGCACCCCCAGCTCCAGCACCAGCCGCTCCAGCGGCGCGCGGTCGAACGCCGCGCGCCAGGTGGCCGCGAGCAGCGTGCGCAGCACCTGGCCGGGCCGGCGCGTGTCGATCTCGAGCCCCAGCACGGCGAGCGGCAGGCCGATCTCGGTGTTGTACGAGCGCGGGTTGGCGCGCACCGGGCCGTGCCGCTCCAGCAGCCGCACCAGCGTGCGCTTGACCACTGTCTTGCCGCCCGACCCCGCGATGGCCACCACGGCCAGCCGCCGCCGCCAGAGGTACAGCCGCGCCAGCGCGCTCAGGTAGGCGGTGGCCGCCGCGCGGGCCGCGTGGCGCCAGGGGCTCCCGGATGTTGGGCCGGACGCCGGGGCGGGCGGCGGCGGGGGGGCGGGGGCCGCCTCGGGCGGTTCCAGCCGCTGCGGCCTGCCGGCGACCGGGCCGGGCTTGATCAGACTTGGCGCGACCGGCGCCGGCAGGGGCCCCACCGCCGCCAGTCCCATGCGCGCGTTGAAGTAGAGCCGCATGCGCCGGAACGCCTCGTCGATGTCCTCCTCGCTCCGGCCGAAGGACATCCGCAGGTGGCGCTCGCCGGTGGGGCCGAACGCGGAGCCGGGCACCAGCGCCACGCCCGCCTGCTCGATCAGGTCGAAGGCCAGCCGCCGCGAATCGTGGGCCAGCGGCACCGGATCCTTGACGCGCGGGAACACGAAGTAGGCGCCGGCAGGCTTCTGGTAATCGAACACGTGCGAGAGCGCGTCCAGGTGCCGCAGCATCAGGTCGCGCCGGCGCCGGTAGATGCGGGTGAACTCGGCCACGGCGCCCTGGGCCAGCTCCAGCGCCGCGAACGCGGCGTGCTGGGAGATCACGGGGGCGCAGGTGACGAGCGAATCGTGCACCTTGAGGATCTCCGCGACCACCCGCCGCTCGGAGTGCAGGTACGCCACGCGCCAGCCCGTCATGGCGTAGGCCTTGGAGAAGGTGAAGATGCGCACCACGCGCTGCCGGTACGCCTCCACCTGCGCCGGGCTGAAGTAGGGCTCGTCGGTGTAGAGCATGTCCCGATACGCCTCGTCGCAGAGGATCAGCAGGTCGTGCCGCTCGGCCAGCTCGAGCAGCCGCAGCGACTGGGCGCGGGAGTAGATCGTGCCGGAGGGGTTGTTGGGGTTGCAGTAGAAGATGGCGGCCGTGCGCGGCGTGATGGCCCGGGCGATCGCCTCCACGTCGAGGTCGAAGTTGCGCTCCTCGTCGAGCGCCACGAAGCGCGGATGGGCGCCCGCCATGCGGATCACCTGCTGGTACGAGGCGTAACAGGGCGAGGGCAGGATCACCTCGTCGCCCGGCTCGGTGGCGGCGATCAGCGTGGCCGCGATGCCCTCGATCGAGCCGGCGGTGATCAGGATCTCGCCGCCGGGGTCGTAGCGCATGCCGTCGCGCAGCAGGTGCTCCGCCACCGACTCGCGCAGCTCCAGCATCCCCGGCGCCAGCGAGTACTTCGCCGCGTACCCCTCGTCGAGCTTCTGCTTGACGTAGGACTTGATAACCTCTGGCGTATCGAAGCTGGGGATGCCCTGGGCCAGCGAGACCACGTCGGCCCGGCGGGCGGCGGCCAGCTCCACCTCCTTGATCGGCGAGAGCTGGATGCGGCTGGTGCGGCGGAAGCGCATGGCGGGCTCGCTCGGCTGGGGCGCCCGCGACTGCGCGCAGGCGCACGCGGCGCAGGTGGCGGGCCGGCGGCCCGCGGCTCCCCGTGCCATGCCCCCGAGCCTAGCGGCCGCCGCCGCAAAAGGAAAGGGCGGAGGCGATCTTCCGCGTAGTGTCCTCGTTCGCTGAGTTGCAAAGAATCTGAAACAGAATCCGGATTCCAGCAAAGAAGGCGGATACGCCAGCGAAACTGGCGGCCCAGCGATTGAACTTGCTCATCTCGTCCAGAAACGACGGCAGTAATGCCCCACCATCCCAAGTGTCTGGCGGCGCGCTTTTTCGAGATGACATGAACCAAAACGCCGCCGCAAGGAAGGCTGTTGCGGCTGTCAACAGATCAAGCCCAAGTAAGATCGCGCTCATCAGCAGGGATCACGTGCCGTATCAGTTCCCCATCGGCGGGGCCGACCCCGGGGCATGAAAATGAGGGGCCTGGAGTCTTGAAGCAATCGGTCGTGAACCAGTCACGGCGTGTGCGCTCGGCACACACAGCAGACCCCTCGCTTCGCTCGGGGTGACAATCAACTATCATTTCGAGCGAAGCGAGAAATCTGCTGTTTCCGAAGGCTGGAGTCTCCTCTTGGCACGGCGATTTGGCATCAATGATATCAGTGCATTAGCGGCATCTTCACCTCAGGCTCAAGGCGCCTGGGGCTTTTCGATCGGCAGGTCCTGCCGATCCCCCCACTCTTTCCACGACCCGATGAAGTTGTGAATCTTCTCGTACCCGAGCAGCCTGAGCGCCAGGTAGGCGTGGGAAGAGCGGTAGCCGCCCTGTCAGAAGGGCACGATCGGCTTGTCGCGGGTGACCCCGTGCGACTCGAACAGGTGCAGCAGCTTGTCGGCGGGGAGGAACCTGCCCTCGGCATCGAGGTAGCGCTCCCACTCGAGGTGCACGGCGCCGGGGAGGGTGCCCCCGCGCGGGCCGCCCCGCGTGTTGCGGCCGTAGTGCTCGTCGTCGGTGCGGGTATCGAGCGGGAGCACGCTCTTCGTGCGCAGGCGCGCCGCCAGGTCGTCGGCCCCGATGTAGGTCTCGGGGCGCGCCTGGAGGGGCAGGCTGGCGGGCCGCGGGGCTGTCATCTCGCGGGTCAGCTCGTAGCCGGCGGCCTCCCAGGCGACGATCCCGCCGTCGAGCACGTGCACGTCGGTGTGGCCCATGTACTCGAGCAGCCAGAAGGCCCGCCCGGCGCGCAGCCCCGAGCGCTCCTCATAGACCACCACCGTCTTGTCGCGCCCGACGCCGCGCAGGCCGAACTGGGAGCGCATCAGGTTGACGAACTCGTCCAGCAGGGGCCCCGCGGTGGAGGTCAGGCCGATGCCGTACAGGTCCAGGTGGGCCGCGCCGGGGATGATGCCCGTCATCACCTGGTGGGTGGAGCGCACGTCGAGCAGCGCCAGGTTCTTCTCTCCGAGCCGGGCCTTGAGCTGGGCCGGCGTCCAGAGCAGGTGCCCGTTCGGATAGGCCTTGGCCTGTGCCATCTCGACTGCCATGTTAGCGTCCCTGGTTGAGGCGGTGGATGAGATCGATCATCAGGCGCACGCCGATGCCGCTCCCCCCTTTGGGAAACAGCGGGTGCTCGCCCTCGCTCCAGGAATAACAGTCCAGGTGCGCCCAGGCAACCGTGCCGGCGAACTCCTTGAGGAACAGCGCCGCGGTGATGGCGCCGCCCTGCCCGTCGGCGGCGGCGTTGACCAGATCGGCCACGGCGCTCTCCAGCTTCTTGCGGTACGGCGCCCAGAGCGGCAGGGGCCAGACGTGCTCGCCCGTGGCGGCGGCGCTGGCCACGAGCGCTGCCCGCAGCGCCTCGTCGTCGCAGAACAGCCCCATCAGCTCCTTGCCCAGGGCGGTGCGGCAGGCGCCGGTGAGGGTGGCGAAATCGACGATGTGGCTGGGCTGATACTCCCGCGCCAGCGCCAGGGCATCGGCCAGCACCACGCGCCCCTCGGCGTCGGTGTTGGTGATCTCGATGGTGGTGCCCTGCTTGCTTTTCAGGATATCGCCCGGCCGGTACGCGCGGGGGCCGACGGCGTTCTCCGCCAGCCCCAGCACGGCGACCACGTGGACGGGCAGCTTGAGCGCCGCGATGGCCTGGAGCGCGCCCAGGGCGATGGCGGCGCCGCTCATGTCCTTCTTCATCAGCGCCATGCCGCTGCTGGATTTGAGATCGAGCCCGCCCGTGTCGAACACCACGCCCTTGCCGACGATGGCCAGCAGGGGCGTGGAGCCGAGCTGCCGGCCGTACTCGATGGCCACCAGCGCGGGCGGGTGCTCGGCGGCCTGGCCCACGCCGTGGATGGCACCGTAGCCCTCGCTGCGGAGCAGGTCGCCGCGGATCTCGCGGTAGTCGGCACCGGCCGTGCGGGCCACTTGGCGGGCCTGCTCGACCAGAAAGTCCGTGTGGGCCACCCCCGCCGGCTGGTTGATGAGGTCGCGCGTGAGGGCGATCGCCGCGCCCACGGCCGTACCCTGGGCGATGCCCGCGGCCAGCGCGGCGCCCTCGCCCGCGCGCACCAGCTCGAGGGCCGGCTCGGGCGCAGCGGCCGCCGTGGCCTCGCCGGCGCGCGCCAGTTCGGGAGCCGGCTCGGGCGCGGCCGGAGCGCCCGGAGCGGCGGGCGCGGCCGGCTCCCGCGCGGCCTTGCTGCGGTAGACCTCGAACGTGTACGCGGCCATGTGCAGCGCCTCGGCGGCGAGGCGTGCACACTCGGCCACCGGCCAGGGCAGCGCCGCCGGCAGTTCCAGCGAGGCCGGCAGGCCGTTGGCCTTGCGCAGCTCCGCGAAGGCGCGGGCTACCCCCTCGCCGAAGCGCGGCGGGGTCAGCGCGGCCGGCTCGCCCATCCCCACGAACAGCCATTGCGCAGCGCCCAGCGGCAGCAGCAGCGTCTGCTCGGGCCTGGCGCCGAAGCCGCGCACGCGGGCCAGCGCCCGGGCGGGGTCGCCGATCTCCGGGGGCAACCCGGCGAAGGGCTCGCCCGCCCCCTGGAAGACGGGCAGCAGGCGGTGGCTATGGCTGGCCGCATCGGCGGCGGTGAGGCGGATGGCCATGGTGACGTTCCTGGGTGCGGGTTGCCGAAGCACGCGCTCCGGGAGCTCGATCCGCTGCGGAGGCCGAGGACCCCGGCGCGGCCCTTCCTTCTACCCAAGCCGGAGGCGCGGGGGAAGCGTGGAGTCGGGCCGTATCGTGTCTGTGGACGTGGCGGCGGCCGGGTGGTGGATGGGTCTGGACGGATCGCCGTCGGTATCGCCTCAGCCCCGCAGCCACTGCCGGCGCCCCGGCCTACTTTGCGAGGGGGGAAGGGGTGCGGCGGCTAACCTATGGGGGCGTTCGCTCCTGTGGCTCATCCGCGGTCTGTGCGCCGAGCAGGCGTGACGTGAGCCTTTCGCTGTGGGCCTCCCCACCCCTGCCCGCCCCCCAGGTGGAGAGGGTACCCGCAGGGCGCGGTGGATCGGCCCTGCCGTGCAGCTCCCGTTTGTCGTGGTGTTGCGAACCGCGGTGGCGGGGATCGACCCGCGGGGGAACCCCGCCCCGCCGGCAGAGGAGCCGGCGGGGCAGAGGCGGCCCTATATCGTCACCACTTCGAGGAAACCGTCAAGCTGCTGGCGCAGCTCCTTGGTGTCCTGGTGCCCGTGGCTCTTCACGGCGTGCGCCACGGCCGCCTCGACGAAATCCTTGCGCTGCGATTCCGGCGCCATCATCACCAGCTTGCAGTCCATGTCGCTGGGAAACTTCCCGCAGTTCGCCACCAGCCAGCGACCCGACGCGCCAACGTGCTTGGCTATGTCCATTCCCCTACCCCCGTGGCTGTTCAAGACTTGACACCCCCTGCCCTGCCGATGCCGGGCGGGATTGCTTCTTCCGCGTGCCGCCCCGCGACGATCCGTTTTGGTTCGTGCGCCGGGCTGTACGCGAGGGAAGCAGGGTACCACGCTGGGTCTGTCGCGAACAATACCGGTCAACGGCTGCCGTATTTCCCGACGTGCGCGGACGCACGCTGTCCTGTGTGGGGCCGCGCTCGGTGGGCTGACTTCCCCCTGCGACGCCTGCCCGCGCCGTCCGGCATGCCGCGGGCGCCTGGGACGGCGGGCGGGCGGATTGCGGTGGGCCGCCTCCTCGTGCGGAGGAAGTGACCGGTACGGCGGTGCCGCGGTGACGGCATACAGGTGGGGCGTGCTCCCGCCAGGACTCGAACCCGGAACAAAGGAATCGGAATCCTCCGTTTTATCCAGTTAAACTACAGGAGCAAGGCGCGGCGGGGATGAAGGATACGGGAAAAGGGCACCCCATGGCAAGTGCGGCGGCTGAACGGCCCGGCAGGCCGTGGCGCGGGTGGCGCGGGTGGTCGGCCTTCGGCCTGGCGCTCGCCGCGCTGCTGGCTTCGGCCGGTGCCGGCCGGGGCGACGCGCCGGCCCCCGGCGAGCGTCGCGAACTGCTGGTCGTCGCGACCGGGGGCTTGCGCGGGTGGCTCAGCTCCCGGCTGGTCGATCCGCGCGGCCCGGCCCACGGCCTCGCCCATCTCGCGCCCGCCATCGCCGGCCTGCGCCGGAGCGACCCCGGGCTGGTGCTGCTCGATGCGGGCGACGCCCTGGGTGGCGACCCCACCACGGAGCGGCCCGGCGCCCCGGCGATCCCGCCGATCCTCGGCGCGCTGAACCGGCTCGGCTACGACGCGCTGGCGCCCGGCGTGGCGGAGCTGGCCGCGGGGCTGGAGACGGCCGAGCGCCTGCGCGCGGCCTCCGCCTTCCCCTGGCTCGCCGCCAACGTCCTGCGCGCCGACGGCACGCCCTGGCTGCCCGCCTGGCGGCTGCTGGAGCGCGACGGCCTGCGCATCGCCGTGGTCGGGCTCAGCTCGCCGGGGGTCGCACTGCACGTGGAGCCGGGCGGGCTGGGCGGCCTGCGCTTCCTCGCCCTGCCCCCGGCGACCCGCGCGTGGCTGCCCCGTCTGCGGGCGGATGCGCGGGCCGACGTCGTGATCGGCCTGTTCCACAGCGGCGTGGACGGGCGCGAGCAGCGCGAGGCGGCCCTGCGCCGGCACCTCCCGCTGCCGGATGCGGCGGGCCTCGTGGCCGATGACGTGGCGGGGTTCGACCTGATCGTCGCCGGTCGCGGCGCCGGGCCGCGGCCCGGCCGCAGCACCGATACGCCCCCCGACCACGGCGCCCCCCTCATCGAGCCGGGCGACCGCGGCAACGGCCTGGCCGTGGCGCGGCTGGCGCTGAGCCGGGCAGGCGGGCGCTGGCGCGTGACGCGCGTCACCCGCTGGACGCTGCCGGCCGAGCGCGATGCCGATGGCGCGATGCTGGCGCAAGCGGCCGGGCCCCTCGCCGCCACGAGCGCCTGGCTGGCGGAACCCACGGCGGTGCGCATCGCGCGCGCGCCCGATCGGCGCACGCTGGCGCTGTGCCTCGGCGAGCTGGCCCACCGGGCGGCGCTGCGGCGCCCGTTCCCCGGGCTG
>JACQKK010000183.1 GCA_016204605.1 Candidatus Lambdaproteobacteria bacterium | reverse complement strand
GTGGGGAGGGGATGGGGGAGGGGACGCGGTGCCGCGCTCTCCGACGTTCGCACACCAGCACCTGACTGCGGCCGTGGCCCGCATCGGGCGTCGCTCGGCCCGGGATCGCGCTCGCAGACGGCGCCGCAGGGCACGGAGCCGCCACGGCTCCGTGCGGCGCGGCGCCTACTTCAGGTCGGCGAGCACCTGGGCGATATGCTCCTCCGGCTTCACTTCGGCATAGGCCCGCGCGATGCGGCCGTCCGGAGCGATGATGTAGCTGATGCGCTTGGCGCGCGGCGCATCCTTGGCATCGGCCGCACCAAAGGCGATCGCGACATCGCGGGATTCGTCGCTCAGCAGATCGAAAGGAAAGCCGAATTTCTCCTTGAACGCCTTGTTTGCGGCGGGAGCATCCACGCTGATGCCGAGCACGACGGTGTTCTTCGCGGTGAACTCTTGGATTCGGTCACGGAATCCGTTGCCTTCGATCGTTCAGCCACGGGTATCGGCCTTGGGATAGAACCAGAAGACCACGCGCTTGCCCGCGAAGTCCTTCAGGCTGACCGGTCTGCCATCCTGATTGGGTATGGAGAAGCTGGGTGCCGGGTCCCCGACGTTGAGCATCGGCATGGCGATCTCTCCTCGTGTTGTCATGACGTTGTGGTCGCAGTGTGTCGCGGCAGCGGGCCGCGAAGGCTGCCGGAATCCGGCGGAATTGTAGCCGAGCGGCGGCTGGCGTGTAAAGCACCGGATCGTCGGCGTGCGGGAGGTGCGCAGCGCCCGGCTCAGGCGAGCTTGCGCCGGAGCAGGTCGTTGAGGAGGGCGGGGTTGGCCTGGCCGCCGGTGGCCTTCATGATCTGCCCCACGAAGAAGCCGAGCACCTTGGTCTTACCGGCGCGATACTGCTCCACCTGGCCCGGATGCTCGGCCAGCACCTTCGCGACCAGGCCCTCGAGCGCCGCGGCATCGGAGAGCTGGCTGAGCCCCTGCTCCCTGACGATCTCGGCCGGCGCCCTGCCGGTGGCGTAGAGGTGGTCGAACACGGTCTTGGCCTGCCTGGAGCTGATCTCCCCGCGCCCGATCATGGCAATCATTTCCGCCAGCCGCTCAGGCCCGAAGCGGAGGTCGGCGATGGACGCCCTGTCCTCGTTGCAGCGCGCGGCCAGCTCGACGGTGATCCAGTTGGCCGCGCGCTTGGGATCGGCCCCGTGGCCCACGGTGGCATCGAAGAACTCCGCCGTGGCGCGGTCGGCCACCAGCACGGCGGCATCGTAGGCCGAGAGGCCGTAGTCGCGCTGGAAGCGCACGGCCTTGGCATCGGGCAACTCGGGCAGCTCGGCGCGGATGCGCTCGATCAGCGCGGGCTCCAGCCGCAGCACCGCCAGGTCGGGCTCGGGGAAGTAGCGGTAATCGTGGGCCTCTTCCTTCGAGCGCATCGAATACGTGGTCTTGCCGAGGGCATCCCAGAGCCGCGTCTCCTGGACGATCGGCCGCCCGGCGAGCAGCTCCGCGCGCTGGCGCTCGATCTCGTAGGCGAGCGCCTGCTGGACGAACCGGAAGGAGTTGAGGTTCTTGGTCTCGGTGCGCGTGCCGAGCCGGTCGCTGCCCCTGGGCCGCAGGGAGATGTTGGCATCTGCCCGCAGGTTGCCCTTCTCCATGTCGCCCCGGCCCACGTCCAGGTAGGTGACCAGCGCGTGCATCTTCTCCATGTACGCCTTGGCCTCCTCGGGCGAGCGCAGCTCGGGCTCGCTCACGATCTCGACCAGCGGCACGCCGGCGCGGTTCAGGTCCACATAGCTCGCGGTGGGGTCGCGCCCCTCGTGCACCAGCTTGCCCGCGTCCTCCTCGAGGTGGATGCGGGTGATGCCGATGCGGCGCGGCTCGCCTGCGACCGCGATCTCCACCCAACCGCGCTCGCAGAGCGGGCGGTCGTACTGGGAGATCTGGTAGGCCTTGGGGAGGTCGGGATAGAAGTAGTTCTTGCGCGCGAACTGGCTGTCGAGCCGGATCGTGCAGTGGGTGGCGAGTCCCAGCCGGATCGCCAGCTCGACCGCCCGCCGGTTGACCACCGGCAGCACCCCGGGCAGCCCCAGGCACACCGGACAGGTGTTGGCATTGGGCGCCTGCCCGAACTCCGTCGGGCAGGCGCAAAACAGCTTCGATCGCGTGGCGAGCTGGGCGTGGATCTCCAGCCCGATCACCGGCTCGAATTCCATCGGCTCCTTGCGGAAAATCGCCACAGTGCGGCCGACCCGCGTCACGCCGCGCCTTGCCCCATGGCGCGCCCCATGCCGCATCCTAGCGCCGTTGCGACCCGCGGTAAATGGCGTAGACTGCGGGGGCGGCGTTGCGCCGCGTGTTGCGGGTGGAACGCGATCAGCCCTGACCCGCGGCCGGCGACGCCCCGATTCCGTGCGCCTCCCGGAGCATGCCATGAAGCATGGGTCCTACACCGAGGGTCTGCGGGAGCTCGCCGGCCTCGCGCTGAGCCCGCGCCATTCGGTCGCCACCCGATACCTGCGCCTCGCCACCCGCTTCCAGACGCTGCGCTGGCTCACCTCGCGCGCGCTGAAGCCGAAACTGGTGCGCGGCGCGGCGCAGCGCGCGGGAACGGCGTACTTCGCCAGCCTCGATGTCGAGACGGCGTTGCGCGATCTGCGCCGCGACGGGCTCCACCGGGGGCTGAACCTCGGCGGCGAGGTGGCGCGGGCGATACTGCGGCAGTGCGAGCCCCTGACGTTCCTGCTCGATTACGATCCCGCCCGACCGATGCTGGGGCGCGACGTGATGGCACGGTCGGACAGCGCCCTGGAGGCCCACCAGGCGGGACTGTGGAACATCCACCGGCACATCCCGCTCGTGGCCAGCATCGCCAACGACGAGACGCTGTACCGGATCGCGGATGGATATTTCGGCCTGCCGGCCCGGCTCATCAACACCGTGATCTGGTTTTCGATTCCCCAGCCGGTCGTGCCCCCGGAAAAGCGCGACCTCTATGGCTGGCACTACGATATCGACGACTTCCAGTTCTTCAAGGTGTTCTTCTACCTGACCGATGTGGATGGCGAAGCCGGGCCGCACGCCTACCTGCTCGGCTCGCAGCGCGACTACAGCCTCGACAAGAAGATTCGCCGGCGGCTCGCCGATGCGGACGTGGCGAAGCGCTTCGGCGGGCGCGTCGCGGTGCTGACCGGCCCCGCCGGCAGCGGCTTCATCGAGGACACGTTCGGTTATCACAAGGGTTCGGCGCTCACCCGACGCCGGGCGATCCTGCAGCTCGAATATGGCGTGCTGCCCCCCGCACCGGCCTGATACCAAAGTGCGATTAATGGTGACGAAATAGCCGTGTGCCTGAGGAGCCCTGCGGAGCGGGGCGTCTCGAAGGCCACGGCCCGCCGCCGCGCCCTTCGAGACGCGCTCCGCTTTGCTCCGCGCTCCTCAGGGACGCGGGAGCTTACATACTCATTCGAATGCAACTTGGTATGAGCGCATGCGGCGCGCGGTTCACCCCGACCCGTCAGGCTCCCCGAACCCCGGGAAGTCGCGCAGCAGGCCCTCGTAGGTCTCGCGCCGCCGGATCAGCCGGCTCCTGCCGTCCCCCACCAGCACCTCGGGCGGGCGCGGGCGCAGGTTGTACTGGCTGCTGAGGGACATGCCGTAGGCGCCCACGTCGCGGATCGCCAGCAACTGGCCGATCTCGGGCGCGGGCAGCAGACGATCCTCGATCCCCTCCGCCCCCTGCGAAAACACGTCGCCCGATTCGCAGATGTTGCCCGCCACGGCCACGGCGCGGGCGGCTCCCTCGACGCGGGAGGCGTTCAGCACCTCGTGGTACGCGCCATAGAGGATCGGGCGCACCAGGTGGTTGAAGCCGGAGTCCGTCCCGACGAAGGTGTGGGCGGGGGTGGCCTGAAGATTGGTCACCCGCACCAGCAGGGTGCCCGACTGCGCCACCAGGAACCGCCCCGGTTCGAGCTTCATGCGCAGGGGGCGGCCGTAGTCCTTGCAGAACGCGGCGAAGCGCTCGGCCATCGCCGCGCCGAGCTGGCGGATCGGCAGGGGCTGCTGGCCCGGCCGGTAGGGGACGCCGAAGCCGCCGCCGAAATCGATGAACTCGAGCTGGCCGAAGCGCGCCGCCGCCCGGAGGGTGATCTCCATCGCCTTGAGCATCTCGCCGGTATCGAGGATGCCGGTGCCGATGTGGGAGTGGATGCCCACCAGCCGCAGGCCGTGGCGGCGCAGGGTGGCCAGGATCGCCTCGTGCTCGGTGTGGTAGATGCCGAACTTCGATTCGGGGCCGCCCGTGATGACGTGCGAGTGGTGACCGGCGCCCACGTCGGGGTTGATGCGCAACGCCACCCGGCCGCCGGGATTCAAGCGCCCGTAGCGCTCCAGCTCGACCAGCGACCCGATATTGATGGGCACCCCCAGCGCGAGATAGCCCGCCATCTCCTCGGGCGAGGTGTTGTTGCCCGTGAGCAGGATCTGCTCGGGCCGGAACCCGAGCGCCAGGCACAGCCGCAGCTCGAACGGCGAGACGGCGTCGATCCCGAGCCCCTCCTCCTTCAGGATCAGCAGGATGGCGGGATTGAAGTTCGCCTTCATGGCGTAGTGCAGCTCGGGCGCGACGGCCGCGAAGCTCTCCCGCAGCAGCCGGCACTGGCTGCGGATCACCTCCTCCTCGTAGACGTAGAGCGGCGTGCCGAACTCCCGGGCCAGCGCCTCGGCCGCGCAGCCGCCGAGGAACAGCCGGTTCTCGCGAACGTCCATCAGTTGCCTTTGATGCGGGTGACCTGCCCCTGCCACAGGCGCTCGCGCAGGGCGAACTTCTGCACCTTGCCCGTCGAGGTGCGCGGCAGCCGCTCGAACAGCACGGCCTTGGGGCACTTGAAGTGGGCCAGCCGCTCCCGGCAGTGGGCGATCAGCTCGGCCTCGCTGGGCGCCTCGCCGGCCCTGGGCCAGACGAACGCCACCGGCACCTCGCCCCAGCGCTCGTCGGGGCGGGAGACCACCGCGGCCTCCTCGACCTGGGGGTGGGCCAACAGCGCGTTCTCCACCTCGATGGTCGAGACGTTCTCGCCGCCGCTGATGATGATGTCCTTGGCCCGGTCGCGCAGCTCGATGTAGCCATCGGCGTGGAGCACGCCCAGGTCGCCGCTGTGGAACCACCCGCCGCGGAAGGCCTGCCCGGTCGCCTCCGGATCGCGGAAGTAGCCGGCCATCACCGTGTTGCCGCGCATGGCCACTTCGCCCAGGGTCTTGGCGTCGGCGGGAACGCGGCGGTCGTCGCGGTCCAGCACGGTCACCTCGCCCGCGGTGTAGTGGGCCACGCCCTGGCGCGCCAGCTTCTCGGCGTAGCCCTCCAGCGGCAGCCGCAGCCAGTCTTCCTGCACCTCGCAGATGGTGCTGGGGCCGTAGGTCTCCGTGAGGCCGTAGAGGTGGGTCACGTCCACGTTCATGCGCCGCATGGCGGCCAGCAGCGTGGGCGAGGGGGGCGCCCCCCCGGTGCAGGCGCGCACGGTGCGCTCGAACCGGAACCGCGCGGCGTCGGGCAGCGAGGCCAGCATCTGCAGGACCACGGGGGCGCCGCAGAACAGATCCACCTGCTCCCGCAGCACCAGCTCCCGGATGCGGGCCGCATCGATGGCGCGCAGGCAGACGTTGGCGGCGCCGATGCCCGGCACGGCCCAGGTGTAGCACCAGCCGTTGCAGTGGAACATCGGCACCACCCAGAGGTAGACCGAGCGCGGGCCGAGGCCGTTCTCCATCACCAGGCTGGCCACGTTCAGGTACGCCCCGCGGTGGGTGTACATGACGCCCTTGGGGTCGCCCGTCGTGCCGCTGGTGTAGTTGATGGCGATCACCTGCCGCTCGTCGGCCACGGCCGGCGGCGGCTCCCCGGCGTCGGCGCCGGCGAGAAGCTCCTCGTAGGCCAGCGCCCGCGGCGGTCGCCAGCCCTGCCGCGGCCCGGCCAGGTCGTCCTCGGCCACCACCACGTGGCGCAGGCCGCCCAGCTCGCCCCAGACCGGCTCGAGCGCGGCGGCCAGCGCGCCATCGGCCACCAGCACCTCGCTCTGGGAGTGATTCACGATGTAGGCGATCTCGCGCGGGTTGAGCCGGACGTTCATGGCCACCACGGTGCCGCCGGCCCAGGGGATGCCGAAGTGCGCCTCCAGCCCCAGCGGGATGTTGGGCGAGAGCAGCGCCACCTTGGTCTCGCGCCCCACCCCCAGCCCGCGCAGCGCATTGGCGAGCCGGCACACCCGCCCGTGGAACTCCCGTACGCTCCAGCGTCGTTCGCCGTACACGACGGCTGTGCGGCCGGGGTAGACCCGCGCCGTGCGCTGCAGGAAGCTCAACGGCGTGAGCGGCACTTCGTTGGCGACCATTCCCCCCCTCTTGCATCCGGTTCCGGGATCGCGGGCGGCAGGCCGGCGCCCAAGCTGGGCGCGGCGCCATCCGCCTCGCCATCATCCGACCCACCACCATACGGCACCCGCCCCGAGGGGCGCAACGAGGGAGGGACTTTGGTTCAGGGCAAGTCCAAAGTCGTCCGTCACCTCATGCTGGCGTCTGGCGTCAGCGCCGTTCCGGTCGCGTGCGGAGCGGCGCTGGGAGCGCTGCGGCTGGCGCTCCAGCCTCGACCTCCGGAGTCGTTTGGTGTGGCCTCGGGCTGGCAACTCTCCACGCCCTACGGGCACCACTCTCCACGATGTGGAGAGGGGCCGGGG
>JACQKK010000039.1 GCA_016204605.1 Candidatus Lambdaproteobacteria bacterium | reverse complement strand
GTTTCGCTCCCCGCTTCCTCCCCACGGTCGGTCGCCCTTCCGCAGTTGCGGTTCGCTTGGATCGCTGTGGCCAGCTCTCCGAAGGACTTGCACCTTCAAGGTGGCGCCCATGCTGGGCGCACAAAAATCTGAAAAGAAATCGGAAGATGAACACAGACTCAATTCCTACGTTACGGCCGGTGTAGCGGTATTGCTTCTTATCGGTGGGTTCATCAGCTACGCATATGACGAGCCCGCGACCGCGGGCACGCCGTCGTCCTCCTGGCACCTCGCGCCACCCTCGGATGGCGCGGCCCTCCCGGCGCTCGCCTGGGCGTATCGCTGGTGATGCGTTTCTCCCGTTGCGGCTGCACCTGCTTCCCACCGGCCCGCCCCCCGTTCAGCGATACCCCTCCACCCCCGTCCCCCGCGGCAGGTACAGCGGGTGGCGCGGCGCGCCGCATTTCGTGAACCCGAAGCACTCGACCGTCACGCCCTCGGCCGCCAGCAGCGCCAGCACCTCCGCGTCCCGGCCGCGCCAGGCGCCGTGGACGCCCCAGGCCGCGACCACGCGGTCGGCCCGGGCCGCCGCCTGGCGCAGGGCCGCGTCGTTGCCGGGGCCGACGGGCTCCGGGGCCAGCCGCAGCAGGGCCGGGCGCGGCGCGCACCAGGCGAACAGGTTGACCACCTCGAGCGAGCCATGGCCCCAGCCCCGCGCGAAGCCCAGGCAGCGGCGGATGGTGGCGTCGTCGCGCTCCGCGTCGGCGGTGTTGGGGTTGAGCAGGATGAAGGCCACACGCCCGCCCCGGCGCGACCACGCCCGTATCAGCCGGTAGCGGTAGCGGCCGGAGGGATCGAAGGTGGCGCTGCCGCGCATGGTGCCTCCAAGGGCGCTCCAGGGCGCGGGCGGGGCAGCGCGCCCCCCACCCCGACCCTCCCCCGCTCCGGGGGGAGGGAGGACGGCAGCGATCCGCCCCGGCGGCTGCCCAGGGACTCCGTCCCGCTCCCTCAGGAGAGGGAGGGCCGGGGAGGGTGAGGTCGCCCCGTTTCAGCCGGGGAGGCGCGCCAGCCGGGTCATCTCGCGGTCGAAGGCGTTGGCGAAGGCGACCCGGTGCGCCGCAACGAGCGGGGCCGGCCCGCCCGCCGCCAGCCCCGACTCGCGCAGCTCCTGCATCAGGTTGCGCGTGGCCAGGGCCTCCTTGACGTTGTTGGGGGTGAACACGACGCCGCGCGGGCTCACGGCCGCCACGCCCTTGTCCACCAGGGCGCTGGCGAGCGGGATATCCTCCGTGACCACCAGGTCGCGGGCGGCGGCATGCTCCAGGATGTAGCGGTCGGCCTCGTCGATGGCGCCGCCCACGACCACCTGGCGGATCAGGGGGGATTGAGGGACTCCCAGGCCGCGGTTGGCCACGACCACCACCGGCGCCTTCAGCCGTGCGCAGGCCTTGAACACGAACGCCTTGATCGTGCGCGGGCAGGCGTCGGCATCGATCCAGACCGTCATGGCTTCGTCGCGGTCAAAGGGGGCGCGGTCCGCGACCTCTCCCCCCGGCCCCCTCTCCAAGAATTGGAGAGGGGGAGATCGGCGGTGGACGCGGAACGGCGGATGGGACTCCCGCCCTCTCCAATTTTTGGAGAGGGCGGGTCGGGGTGGGTGAGGTTTCGCGGCACCCTCATCCGCCCACCCGGCGCACGGTGAAGCCGAGCTGCTCCAGGTACGCCTGCGCCCGGTCGCGCTGGTCGCCCTGCAGCTCCATGCCCGCCCCGGTGAGGGCGCCCCCCACGCCGCAGTGGGTCTTCAGCGCCCTGACGAGGCGCCCGAAGTACGCCGGGTCGGGCGGCAGGTCGGAGACGACCGTGACGGTCTTGCCGCGGCGACCCTGGCGCTCCAGCCGCAGCCGGAGCACGGTGCCCGCCGGGACGACCTCCTCGGGGGCGGGACACGCGCACGGGTGGCGCCCGCACGCGGCGCAGGCGCGCAAGTGGCTGCCGTCGGTGCTGTAGACGATCGGATCGGGGTCGCCGGCCATGGTCGCCGCCTCGGGTCGCGCGAAACGGCGCGTCAGTATGGCTCGTGGGACATGTACAGCGTCCAGTCCAGGTAGTACGCCTTGTGAATGCCGTAGTCGTAGGCGCGGAAGCGGAAGTCGTCCCGGTCGTAGGGCGTGCCGAGCGCCTGCAACTGCTCGTACACGGCGCGGATGTCGTCGAGCAGGAGCGGGATGATGGCGCGGTGCTCCGCGATGTACGGGGAAAGCTCGCGATCGGAGAAGCCCACGCACACCCCGAGCAGCGCGAAGCGGAGGAACTCCGCCAGCTCGGGGGCGATCGTCGGCGGAAGCAGCGGCTGGAGGTCGTGGAACCACCGGCCCACGCGCGCGTCGCGCGCACCATCGACCAGCGCCGGGAGGTTCCCGGGCGGGCGGGAGCTGGGGGCGCCGGGGGCGGCGGCCTCCACCACCTGGGCCAGCAGCGTGTTGCGGTCGGGGATGACGACCGGCGCCTTCTCCATGCGTCTCCTGGCAGCGACCGCGCCCGTCGCGTCACGGCTCGCGCCTGCATGCCCGGCGCGCTTCGCCCGGAACGGTGGGCACGCAACGGCCGCGGGATTGCAGCATCGCAGGGTTGCAACAGCGCAGGGCGCCGGCGGGGACGAGAATCCGGGAGGCCACTTGCTCAGCCGGATTCCATCTCAGGGCGCGTCCGGCGGCAGTTCGGGCACAACCGTCAGTTCGGGTTGGAGGGCCGGTATGACTGAAACCACCCGTAAAATTCGTCCTCCGAAATCCGGAGGTTCTGGAGATGAACTTTCCAGACTTCCGGGTGGAGAGGATACGTCATACGCACCACCGCGCACAGGCCCGGTTCCCTTGCATTCACCACGGATTGAAGAGCGCCGCTGCGCGGGCCCTTCTTGCAGCCTCCATGCACCAAAATGTCTACAAAGTTGGCAGGATTAAACGACTGGAATCGAAGCATCGGCGAAGCGTTTTAGCACTTCCAAGGGAATTCTCGCCACGTCCAGTCGTTCGATGCGGACCACGCCGTCGCGGAGAAAAGGCTCTCGCCGAGCGGAAGTCCGCCGATCCAACACGGCTTCCAAATCAGCGGGAGACGCGCAACTCTCGAACAAGAATGCCAGTTCTTCCAAAAGATTGGAGACAGCTTCCTGCTCAGATGCGCCCTGGCTCAAGATGTTGAGAAAAGGGCACTTGGCCAGGAATACGCCGGCCTCTTCCTTCACAGCCACCTTGACGCTGACCGTGACTCTCACAGGCGACCTTAAATCCATGGCTCCTTTAATGTAGGCTCCTTCAGTGCATTTGCAGCCAGGATTGTTGGACAATCAAACCAATAAACAGATTTGTCGCGAAAGGGAAGAGCCACCCCGCAGATGCGCCACACGGCGGAGCGCCAATACACCCCAATACGCTATTCGCTGCGCGTAGACGTGCCGTCGAAAGGCCAGGAATCCATCAGCCACGCGGCCTGAACCGCGGCGCCCTCCCGGCCGCCTACACCGCGGCGCGGGCGTGCTGGAGGGGGTCGGCCGCGGTCACCTCCCAGAGATCGGGCCGGGCGGCGAGGGCCTGGAGCAGCTTCAGGTTGATGGAGTGGCCGGCGCGCACCCCCCGGTACTCGGCCACCAGCGGGAACGGCAGCAGCGAAAGATCGCCCACCGCATCGAGCAGCTTGTGGCGCACGAACTCGTCGGGGTAGCGCAGGCCACCCTCGTTGAGCACGGCGCCGTTGCGGCCGAGCCCCACCGCGTTCTCCAGGCTGGCCCCCAGGGCCAGCCCCTGCTCGCGCAAGGCCTCGATATCGGCCTCGAAGCCGAAGGTGCGCGATGCGGCGAGCTCCGTCACGAAGGATTGCGGGGTGAGCCGCAGCTCGAACGCCTGGGTGCGGATGGCCGGGTGCGGAAACTCGATCTGCAGGCCGTATACCGTCACGGGAGAGGGGCGCAACTCCACCGCCTTTTCGCCCTCCGCCACGCGGAGCGGGGCCAGCAGCCGGATGTAGCGGCGCAGCACCGGCTGCACCTTACGCCCGGCCTCGAGCACGTGGCGGACGAAGGGCATGGCGCTGCCGTCCATCACCGGAATTTCCGACCCCTGAGTCAGAATCACCACATTGTCGATTTCGAGGCCGCGCAGGGCCGCCAGCAGGTGCTCGACGGTACAGACCTCCGTTTCGCCCAGCCCCAGGCAGGTGCTGAGCTGGGTGCGCGTCACGTGTTCCATGCGCGCGGGAATCTCGATGGTGCCGCTCTTGCCCACCACGCGGAACACCACGCCGTGGTTGGGAGGGGCGGGCAGTAGCGTCAGGCTGGCTTCCGTGCCGGAATGGAGCCCGATGCCGCGGATGTGGCAGGGATTGCGCAGGGTCGTCTGGTACATGCAAGGTCTCGAACGGTGGCGGCCGGTCTCCCGATCGGTATCCGATCTTGCGCGGGACCGTCGCGGCAGAGTTTGGTGGCGATGGGCCACAAGTCGTCATGCAATCATCATCGCGCACACATCATCGCGCACATCATCACGCATTCATCACCGCGCGCGGCCATCCCCTCCTGGGATCGCCTTCCGGATCGATCGCAGCAAGTTCCGGGCCATTTGCATTATACTGATCTGATACGTGTTATTGGCACATCCCTGTGGCCCCGCGGCCCGGCTGTGGCGTGGCGCAGCCGCTCCCTGTGGCGAATTGCCAACAGCGGGCCAGCGGCAACCCTTGCGGGTATTGGCTCGTATTGCGACAGCGGGCGGGCGCCCGAGGGGAGATCGCGCCCGGTGGTGGGGGACGACCGGGGGCTGGACGCGGCTACCAGTGCGGAGCGAGCCAGAGCGATTCGACGAACAGCGCGCTCGCGACATAGGCCGGGAACGCCGCCCAGGGGTCGTAGACGTAGACCCAGCGCATGTTGCTGGATGGGCCGGCCGGGCCGGCCGGGCCGCCATCGGGCTGCTCGAGCAGGGAGGGCTGGGTTTCCGCCTCGCGCCGGACACGGTCGCGGTCGCGTTCCCAGCGCTCGCGGTTGAGGCGGGCGCCCTGGAGGATCACGTCCTCGATCACGGCGCTGCCCGGCACTTCGCTGCCGTCCTCGTCGCGATAGCCCAGCTCCTCGACCGTGATCTGCGAGGCCACGATCCGCTCCAGCTCGGCGAAGAACGGCGAGCCCAGGGCCAGATTCGCGCGCCACTCCGCATCTGCGAAGAAGTCGCCGCCGGCGAGCATGGCCAGGAATACCATCTGGTAGGGGTCGATGCCCTTGTACTCGGCCACGGCGACCCGCAGGTCGCTCCAGCGCGGGTCCTGAGGCAGGTCCTGCTCGGGATCGAAGAACGTGCCGGCGGCCAGGTCCACCCGGGCATAGATATCGAAGTGGGCCAGGTAGGACTGCTGCTGCTCGATGGACTTGCGGTAGGCCGCGCGCCCGCGTTCGGTCAGGGTGTAGTGGTCGTCCTCGCCCACGGTCACCAGGTCCTGCGCCAGCAGCGCGCGGAAGGCGGGCTCCAGCAGCGCATCGTCCTTGTGGCCCATCAGCGCCGCATGGAAGTCGGCCGGCGCCGCGGCGACCCTGTCGAGCAGCACCAGCCCGGCGAACTGCCGGCGCTGCTCGTCGCCGAGCGGGGGGCGGGTGCGGGGGGTGGCTTGCGTCTCCATGCTCCCAGGATAGCGGGATTAGCGGGCGGAGGGAACGGGCGAGGGCGAAGTGGCAGCGACTCAGTTTGATAACGCGCGCCTCTGTGGGCAGCCCTACCCACCCCGGCGTTCCCTCTCCTGGTGGAGAGGGGGGAGCCCTGTCTCCGCTCTCAGGGCGAGCGAGCGCCTACCCCCTCTCCAATTTTTTGGAGAGGGGGCAAGGGGAGAGGTCGCCGCGCCAGCGGCGGGGGTGAGGCTGCGGCGAAAGCGCGGTCGATCCGTCCAGAATGAGTCACTACCCGCGAGGTACCCTTGATCCCGCGATCGAGGACGACCGACCCCCCCGCTGGGCCGCATCATGCCGGGCCCGTGTGCGACTTTGCGATCGCCTCGCCCTTTACCCTCCGGCCGGCCCCGGCGCGGGCAGGGGCGCGCGGGCGGGCCTGGTCGGCGGGCGATCGACGAGGAAGATCGCAGCGCCGATCAGGGTTGCCACCATGCTGAGGGTGAAGAACACGCGGTAGTGGCCGAAGATATCGAACAGCACGCCCCCCGCCAGCGGTCCCAGCGCCCCCGCGGCGACGAACGCCGGCTGGATCGCCCCGTAGATCGCGCCGATGGAGCGGGTGCCGAAGTAGTCGGCCCAGACCTGCGCGACGAGCTGGAGGTAGGGGCCATGGCCGATGCCGTTGAGGATGGCGTACAGGAACAGGTCGGTCGGCGTCTCGGCGTGGATCAGCAGGTACAGCCCGATGGCCTCGAAGGCCAGGCACAGCACCAGGCTCCAGCGCACCGTCAGCCGCTCGACCAGGAAGCCCCAGGCGAACTTGGCGAACACCCCGACGAAGAAGAACGTCGCCCAGACCGTGCTCGCCAAGGCTCGCGAGAACCCGAGCTTCTCCATGTGCGGCACCGCGTGACCGAAGTAGCCCCACACCACGAAGTTGCCCAGCATCACGCCGGTCAGGGTCAGCCAGAAGGCGCGGGTGCGCACGGCCTCGCGCACGCTCCACGACTCGTCGGCCGCGGGCGGCCCGGCAGCCCCGGGCGAGCGGGCGCCGGTGAACTCGTCGTGGCCGGCCAGCCCCACCAGCCCGGGGTGGTTCACCATCAACAGGAACGCCGGAATCGAGATCAGCAGGATCGGGAACAACCCCTGGATGCCGAACGTCGCGCGCCAGCCCAGCGTCGCGATGAAGTAGCTCTGGATGGGGATGAACAGCACGCCGCCGCTCGAGGCGCCCATCATCACGATGCCCATGGCCCGGCCCCGCCGCCGGCGGAACCAGCGCGAGATGGCGACGTTGCCCGTCATCAGCGCGCAGCCGGCGAACAGCACCCCGAAGATCAGCCCGTAGAGCAGGTAGAACTGCCAGACGTACGCCACGCGCGAGAGCAGCAGGTAGGCGAGCCCGGAGACGATGCCACCGGCGAGCAGCATCCGCCGCAGCCCGATGCGCTCGACGAGCCACCCCAGCAGCGGCGCCAGCAGCGCCCCCGTCACCGGACCGATCGCCTGGATGCCCGCGATCAGGCTGCGGGACCAGCCGAACTCGTGCTCGAGGGGCGTGACGAACAGCCCGAAGGTGGGATTGGGGCTGTATGCGACGAGGTTCGAGGTGAATACCAGCGCCACGATCACCCAGCCATAGAAGACCCGGCCCTCCAGGTTCTTGGCCAGCCTGACCCCGAATCCTGCGCCCATCGCCCTGCCCGTTGCGGATCGCTGCTGGGGCGCAAGAGCGGCCCCCGGACGAATCGGATTCAATACGCCCAAGCCCCGCCGGTGCGCAAGAGCCATCTGCCTGGCAATCGGGGCCAGTGCGAAGTCGCGGCCCTGATGCGCCCTTGCGGCATGGATGACGTGTGCGGTTGGCCCGCGAAACCCCACCCCCGGCCCTCCCCATCATTGCGGGGAGGGGTGAGCCCGGCCGTGTTGTTCCCCTCCCCGCAATGGCGGGGAGGGGTGCCGCGACAGCGGCCGGGTGGGGTTGCCGGGCGAGTCATTATGCTCCACGACCAAGCTCGCGGCCGCACCGCAGCGCGTGGCGATCCAGACGCGGTTGAGCGCGGCAGCCGCGCGCCGTTGTGGCTCGCACGAAGCGGGTGGACGGGGCGACTTTGCGTTTACCAACGGCCATGGGATAGGGAATGGATGGGCGGGTCGCCGATCCGTCGGCGGTGCCGGGCGCAGTCCGGCGGTGCAGGAAGCCCCATCCGATCAGGCGGGCCGATGGGGCGTCCCTGATGCGATCCGCGCCTCGCCGGCCCCAAGCCGGTGCGGCAGGCCCCTTGGCGCCCGCGCTGCCCAGGGCGTGCGGAGCCTGCCGCAAGGGAGGCCGCCGCGACTCCTTCCGGCCCCCGGCCCGGTATGATCGATCCTGCTCTCGGCGGAGCCGCGTCATGATACCGACCGTGTTGGTGCTGGCCTTCGCGGTCTCCCTGGTCGCAACCTGGACGCTCAGCGCCCAGGGACGCCGGGCCCTGCCCCTCGATCACCCGGGTGCGCGCTCCCTGCACCGGCGGCCCACCGCCACGGCCGGAGGACTCGCCATCCTGTTCGGTGCGGGCGTGGCCGTGGGCTCCGCATGGGACGTTATTGCGCCAGTGGGAGAACTGGCCTATGTGGGCTGCGCCGTGGTGCTGCTGGCTGCGGTTTCCGTGTTGGACGATTGGCATGGGGTGCCCGTGGGCTTGCGTCTGCCGGTGCACGTGGCGGCGGCCGCACTGCTGGTTCCGGCGGGCCTGGCGAGCGCGGTGACGGCAGGCGAGGCCGTTGCGCTCTTCGCTCCCGGCTGGCTCACGCTCATGGCGGAGATCGTGCTGGTCGTGTGGATGACGAATCTGTTCAACTTCATGGACGGCATGGACGGCTTCGCCGGCGGAATGGCGGCGATCGGCTTCGGCGCGATGGCCCTGGCCGCCGCACAGGCGGCCTATGCGCCGCTGGTCGCGGTGGCGGGGGCGCTGGCGGCGGCGAACCTCGGCTTCCTGCCCTTCAACTTCCCGCCGGCGCGCATCTTCATGGGCGACTGCGGATCGATCCCGCTGGGGTTCCTGGCGGCTGCGCTCGGCCTCTGGGGGAGCCGCGCGGGGGCTTTTCCGCTCTGGCTGCCCGTGCTGGTGTTCTCGCCGTTCATCGTGGATGCCACCGTGACCCTGCTCGCGCGCCTGTCGCGCGGCGAACGGGTCTGGGAAGCGCATCGCGCGCATTATTACCAGCGACTCGTTCTCGCCGGGTGGGGACATCGCCGTACGGTGTTGCTAGAATATACCCTCATGCTGGCAGCGGCGGGCTCCGGCCTGTGGCTGTACCGTCAGCCCGCAGCCGTACAGCTTGCGGGAATCCTGTCGTGGCTGTTCGCTTACGTTGGCTTGGCGCTAGGCGCTGAACGATTCCTTAGGCGGCAGGGGGGGCGACGCTGATGGCGCATGCGCAACGCATGTCCAGGGCCGGACGCTGGGCGGCCTATCTCCACGATCTGACGTGGGTGGTGCTGAGCGTCGCGCTCGCCTACTGGCTGCGCTTCAATCTGGGCACGATTCCCGAACCGTTTCGCGAAGGCATGGTCGTGATCGGCGGCGTGGCGCTGGCCGTGTATGGCGTGCTGTTCCGCGCGTTCGGCCTGTATGGCGGCATCTGGCGGGTGGCCTCGTTTCCCGACCTGACCCGGATCGTGAAGACCGTGGCGATCGGCACGATGGCGACCACGGTGATCCTGTTCTATCTGAAGAGCCTGGGCGGCGTGCCGCGCTCGGTGCTGCTCATGCATCCCTTGCTGCTCATGCTCGGGATGGCCCTGCCGCGGGTCGGCTACCGGCGCATCGTCGAGCGTCAGCCGCACCGCAAGCGCAGCATCGGCCAGCGCACGTTGATCGTGGGGGCCGGGTACACGGCGGAGGCGCTGCTCGACAGTCTGACGCGGCACCCGGCCTTCGAGCCGGTCGCCTTCATCGATCCCGATGCGAGGGGGCGCGGCGTTCCGTTGCGCGGCCTGCCTGTGCTGCGGGGCATGGAGCGGGTGCCGCGCATCATTCGCGATGTGGGCATCGATGTCGTGATGGTGGCCCTGCCGACCATCCCGCCGCCGGTGCTGGAAGGGCTCGCGGAGGCCTGCGCCGCCACGCGCGTGCCCTGCCGCATCCTGCCGACCTCGGACGAGCTCGGCGTGGGGCCGGTGGATGCCGCACGGCTGCGGCCGGTGCGCGTGGAGGACCTGCTGGGGCGCGCGCCCCCGGCCCTGGACCGCACGCTGATCTCGGGCTCCCTGCGCGACAAGCGCGTGCTCGTGACCGGCGGCGGCGGTTTCATCGGGAGCGAGCTGTGCCGGCAAATTGCCGGGGCGGGGGTCGGTCGGCTGATCGTGCTCGACAACACCGAAGCCAATCTCGTGCAGGTGCACACGGCCATTCGCCAGGTCTATCCGGACGTCGGCCTGCACCCCCTGCTCGGTGACATCCGGGATCGCGCCCGGATGAAGCAGGTCTTCGCCGAGCATGTGCCGCAGGTTGTCTTCCACGCCGCGGCGTACAAGCACGTGGAGCTGATGGAGGCCAACCCGTTCGAGGCGGTCGAGAACAACGTGATCGCCACCCGCGCGCTCGCGGACACCGCGGACAGCGTGGGCTGCGAACGGTTCGTGATGATCTCGACGGACAAGGCCGGCCACCCCTCCAACGTGGTGGGGGCCACGAAGCGCATGGCGGAGCTGTATTGCCAGAATCTGCAGCGAGTCTCCCGGACCCGCTTCATCGCCACCCGCTTCGGCAACGTGATCGGCTCGAGCGGGTCGGTGGTGGGTATCTTCGAGCAGCAGATCAGCGAGGGCGGCCCGGTGACGGTCACCCACCCGGAGATGACGCGCCACTTCGTGACGGCCCTGGAGGTGGCGGGCATGGTGCTCCAGACCGCCGCCATGGGCCGGGGCGGGGAGGTGTTCGTGGTGCATCTCGGCGAGCCGGTCAGGATCGCCGATCTCGCCCGCAAGATGATCCGGCTCTCGGGCCGGGAGCCCGGCCGCGAAATCCAGATCGCGTACACGGGGCTGCGGGGCGGCGAGCAGTTGCACGACCGCCTGTTCTTGAGCGGCGACACGCTGGTGGGCACCGACCACCCGCACCTGCTCGAAGCGCCGTCGCGGCCGATCGAGTGGAAGCGGCTGCTGTTCGAGATCGACCGGATCGAGAAGAGCGTGATCGAGCGGGACTTTTCGGCGCTGACCGCAAGCCTCAACTTCCTGGTGCCCGAGTTCACACCCGATCCGGGCAGCCCGCTCGCGCAGCGTGCCGTCCCGCTCGGCGGCTGAGCGCGCCGCGATGATCCCGTCCCGTGCGAAGCATGCCCGCGGATAACCTGAGATCGCGCCTGTGCGCGGGATTCGCGCACGGCTGGCTGCGGTGCTGGACCTATCTGCTGTTCCTGGGCAGCCCGTTCTCGCTGTTCGCCACGGAGACGTCGGTGATCGCCCTGTATGGCGGGCTGCTGGCGCTGCGCTGGCGGCCGGCGCCGGAGCAGCGCCTGCCGGCCTGGGTCTGGCTGCCCTTCATCGCCGTGCCGCTCGCCGCGCTCGTCTCGGCGCTGGCGAATCCCGATCCGCTCGGCAATCTGGCCGCCCTGCGCGGGCTGTTTCGCCTGGGGCTGCCGCTCGCGCTGGTGGCGTCCCTGGCGCTGGTCGATCGGCGGCGGCTGCTGCAGGCGATGCTCGTGCCGCTCGTGGTCATGGCCGTCTACGGGGCCATCCAATACCACTGGGGCGTGGATTGGTACCGCGCGGCCGGCGGCAAGCGCATCGCACCGCTCCCCTTCGGGGCGGGCGGCGTGTTCCATGCGCAGGGCACCTTCAGCCACCATCTGACCTATGTGGGCTACATGCTGATGGCGCTGGTGCTGTATACGGCCCTGTTGCTCGATGACCGCGGCCGGGAACGCCGGGGCTGGGCCGCGGGCGCCGCGGCGGCGGGCGTGGCCGTGCTGCTCTCGATGGGCCGCAGCGGCTGGCTGGGCGCACTGGCGGGTCTGCTGACGCTCCTGGCGCGCCTGCGGTGGCGGATCGGGCTCTCCATCGTGACGGCGGTCTCCGGGGTCGTGGCGCTGGTCGGCCTGCTGGCATGGGATGGCAGGCTGGAAGCGTGGCTCGGCCCGAACCAGCCGGGGGTGGTGCAGCGGCTGGCCTTGAGCACCGCGACCCATACGCAGGAGCGCCTCTACCTGTGGGAAGCGGGGCTGCTGGCGATCCGCGACCGGCCGCTGCTCGGCATGGGTCTCGGTAACGACCGCCGCGAATTCGAGCCGTATCGCCGGCGCGTCGCGGCGGAGCGCGGCGGCACATACACCGTCCGCGCGGGGGCCGGCGCGCACAATGTGTACATCCAGGTGCCGATGGAGCTGGGACTGCTCGGGCTCGCCGCCTACCTCTGGCTGTGGGGCGCGCAGATCGCCTGGTGCATCGTCTGGCTGCGTCGCGCGGGCGATCGGCTGCCCTTCGAGCGCGCGCTGCTGTGGGGCGCGCTGGGCGGGATGGCAGGCTCGATGGTCGCCGGAGTCTTCGAGAACAATTTCTTCGACAAGGAGGTGCAGACCATGATGCTGATGCTGATGGGGCTCGCGCTCCACGCCGGCCTGCGGGTGCGCACCGGGCTCGGATCGGCGGAACCGGCACGGCTCGGGGCCGGCCAGCCAGGCGCCGGCCGCGGCACGGTCGGCACGGGTGGCTGAGCGTGGGGCGGCTGGGCGGAGCGTTGCGCAGCCCCCATCCGCCGTGAAGCGCGACCCCCTCGCCGGCGCCCGCATGGCCGCATCGGAACCGTTCGATCGGGGCCGACTGGCGGCGCTGCTCCTGGAGCGGTTCGGCTGGCCCGCCTTCCGCCGCGGCCAGTACGAGATCATCGCGTCGGTGCTGGGCGGGCAGGATACGCTCGCGGTGCTGCCGACAGGGGGCGGCAAGTCGCTCTGCTACCAGCTTCCGGCGCTGCTGCGACCCGGGCTGGTGCTGGTGGTCTCGCCCCTGATCGCCCTGATGCGCGACCAGGTCAGCGCGTTGCGGGCCGTCGGCATCGCCGCGCGGGCCATCCACTCCGGCCAGTCCGACGCGGACAAACGCGCGGTGTTCGCCGAGATCGAAGCGCGACCCTCGTTCATCCTCTACCTTTCGCCCGAGCGCGTTCAGAAGGCCGGGTTCGCCCGCTGGATCCGCGACCGGCCCGTGACGCTGTTCGCCATCGACGAGGCGCACTGCATTTCGCAATGGGGCCACGATTTCCGGAAGGATTACGCGCGCCTGGGCGACCTGCGCGAGCTGCGGCCCGACGTGCCGATCCTGGCCCTGACCGCCACCGCCACGCCGCTGGTGGGCGCCGATATCGTCAAGCGCCTGCGGCTGCGGGAACCCGCGCGCCACATCCATGGCTTCTACCGCCCGAACCTGCACGTGCAGGTGCAGGCCTGCCACACGGAGGCCGCCCGGCTGGCCATGCTGTTCCAGGCCGTCGAGCGTACGCCGGGCGGTCGCGCGATCGTCTACTGCGGCACGCGCAAGAAGAGCGCCGAGCTGGCGGAGGCCCTGGGCCAGCGCTTCCCCGCGGTGGGCTGCTACCACGCGGGACTGGAGCCCGAGGTGCGCGGGCGCATCGAACGGGAGTTCGACAGCGGGGCGCTGCGCGTGCTCACGGCCACGACGGCGTTCGGGATGGGGATCGACCAGCCCGATATCCGGCTGGTCGTGCACTACCAGATGCCCGGCTCCATCGAGGGGTACTACCAGGAGATCGGCCGCGCCGGGCGCGATGGGGAGCCCGCCACCTGCCTGCTGCTCTATGGGCGCCGCGACCGCGAGCTCCACTCCTACTTCATCCGCGAGTCCGACGCGGAGCCCGACGTGAAGGCGGGCCGCTGGCGCGCGCTGGACGCGATGGCGTACTTCGCCGAAGGCGCCGAATGCCGCCACGGCGAGATCCTGACCTACTTCCACGACGTGCAGCGCATCGCGCGCTGCGGCCATTGCGACGTCTGTGCGCCGGCCTCGCCCCACGCGGTGCCGCTGCCCCCGCGGGCCGGGGTGCGCCCGAAGCGCGCGCCACGCGCCGCCGCCGGGCCGGAGCCCAAGACCCCGGAAGTTCAGGCGCGGGAGGAGCGGGTGCGCGAGTGGCGCCGCACATACGCCAAGGCCAACGACATGGCGGCGTTCATGGTCTTCAGCAACCGCACGCTCGAGGAGCTGTGCGCCAGCTTGCCCACCGATCTCGGCGGGCTCGCCCGCGTGTACGGCATCGGCGACCGCAAGATCGAGCAGTTCGGCGAGGCGCTCCTCCGCGCGCTGCACGCCGAGGCCTAGGTGCGCGCAATCCGTCTCGAGACCTCCGCAAGAGTCTCGTTGCGACTCCTGCCGGCCAGCGCGGCCTCACCCCCTGCCCCCTCTCCTGGGGGAGAGGGGGTGGCTGCAATCTGCGCAGATGGCCGATCCGAGGCTCCCTCCCGCTCCCCCAGGAGAGATGGGGATGAAGGCCCGTTACCGATGTGCAAGGTTGATGGTGGTGTAAACAAGAACCTGCACAAGGGAAACGGGCCATTAAGACAATACCAGTGAACGTGGGCTTGGACTATCACACGAGCGGCGTACAGGTGTGCGTGATGGACGTCGAGGGCGCGCTGCTGCGGAACGGCAAATGCGAGAACGATTGGCGAGCCATTGCGGGCCGGGTGAAGGCGGGCGAGCGGGTGCAGAATGCAGCGCGGCAGGGGATGGCGCTTCAATCCGCCGATCGATTGCTGTATGGATGGCTCCGGACGCAACCATCCAAGCAGCCAACGCAAGGGAACGGACGATGACGAACAGGGAAAAGCCATTGGCGGGCAAGACGGCCCTCGTGACGGGATCGGGCCAGAACATCGGCAAGGGCATCGCGCTGCGCTTCGCGGCCGCCGGTGCGAACGTGGTGATCAACGGCCTGCGCAACCGCGAGAGCATCGAGCAGGTGGCCAAGGAAGCCCGTGCACTGGGGGTGGGGGCGATGGCCGTGCTCGCCGACATCGGCGATCCCGGTGCCGTGCAGCGGATGGTGGATCAGGCGTGCCAGGAGTTCGGGACGGTCGACATCGCCGTGTCGAACGCCGCCCAGCGGCCCCATCAGGCGTTCCTGGAGATTTCCCCCGCCGAGTGGAACCGGGTGCTGAACAACAACCTGAGCTCGTCGTTCTACCTGGCGCGGGCGGCCCTCCCCGGCATGCGCACGAAGCACTGGGGCCGCATCATCCACATCTCCGGCCACGATGGATTCTCGGGCCGCGCCAACCGGGCGCACAACGTCACCTGCAAGGCGGGGCTGTTCGCGCTGAGCAAGGCCATCGCCATCGAGTTCGGGCCCGACGGCATCACGGCCAACACGGTTTCGCCCGGGATGATCCACACCACCCGCGACCCGAAGAACTACCCCGACTACGAGCAGCGCGCGCAGCAACGGCTGCAGGTGATCCCCGTCCGGCGCCGCGGCACCGTCGAGGACATCGCCGAGGCGTGTCTCTATCTCGCCTCCGAAGCCGCGGGCTTTGTGACGGGACAGGTGCTGCACGTCAACGGCGGCGAGGACATGTACTGAGGCCGCGCTCCCGCCCGTCTGCGGCGCGGGCTGCGCCGCCGGGCGGCTGCGGCCACGACGTTGCCGGACGCCGCGGCCCCGGAACATGCCAACATGCTGGGACAGACCTCGAGGAGGACTATGGGCAGCCACACCGGAGTCGCGCTGATCGCGGTGCTGTGCACAGTGACAATGGCGGGCGGCGCCGCGTTCGCCCAGAAGTACGGCGGTACGCTCGAGGCGCGGATCGAGACCAACCCCGACAGCCTTTCCATGCTGGACGAGACGGCCGCGGCGACGAACTGGTCGATGATGCCGGTCTTCAACAACCTCGTGCTGTTCGATCCGCTCAATGCCAGCGAGAGCCTCGAAACCATCATCCCGGAACTGGCCACCGGCTGGGAATGGCGCAACGGCGGCACCGAGCTTGCGTTCAAGCTGCACGATGGCGTGCGGTTCCACGACGGCAAGCCGGTCACGGCGAACGACGTCAAGCACAGCTTCGATCTGGCCCGCGGCGCCGCGAAGGTCACGACCAAGCTCTCCCCGCGCAGGCTCTGGTATGCCAACGTGGCGGAGATCGTGACCGAGGGCGACCGTGCGGTGACCTTCAAGCTGAAGCGGCCGCAGCCCTCGTTGCTGGCGATGCTGGCAACCGGCTTCTCGGTCGTCGTGCCGGCCCATATCAATCCGCGCGAGCTGCGGGTGATGGCGGTGGGGTCGGGGCCGTTCAAGCTCAAGGAATACAAGCGCGACCAGTATGTCCACGTGGTCAAGAACCCGGATTACTTCGTCAAGGGGCGGCCGTACCTCGACGCCATCCGCTACCACGTGATCCGGAACCAGGCCACCGCGCGCTCGGCGCTCCAGGCGGGCCAGATCGATATCGACGCCCCGAACCAGACCAGCAAGGCCACCATGGAGGCCCTCAAGGCCGTACAGCCCAAGATCGTCTTCACCAAGACCGACCGCACCAACTTCCCGAACCTGCTGTTCAACTCGCACGCGCCGCCGATGGACAACCCGCGGCTGCGCCAGGCGCTCAGCATGGGGCTGAGCCGGGAGACCTTCGCCAAGACCATGTACCAGGGAGGCGTCGCGACCGGCGGGGTGAACCTCCCGCCGCCCGACGGGGCCTGGGGGCTGCCCAAGGAGCAGCTCGCCACCCTGCCGGGCTATGGCGACCCCGAGCAGGAGCAGGCAAAGGCGCGCGAGATCATGGCCTCGCTGGGCTACAGCGCCGAAAAGCCGCTGCGGGTGGTGATCTTCACCCGCAATGTGCCTCAGACCAAGGAGCCGGCGGTGTGGACGGTCAGCAACCTCAAGGCGATCTGGGTCGATGCCGAGCTGCAGATCCTGGAATCCGCCGAAATCTATGGGCGGATGGCCAGCCGCCGCTTCGCCCTGGTCGTGTTCTCCACAGGGGTGGCCGCCGACGATCCGGACGTGAATTTCTACGAGAACTTCGGCTGCGGCTCCCAGCGCAACTACACCGACTACTGCGTGGCCGAGATGCAGAAGCTCTTCGATGCGCAGTCGCAAGAGATGGAGCTGGCCAAGCGCAAGCGGATGGTCTGGGAGATCGATAAGCAGCTCGTCTCCGACGTGGCGCGGATCGTCTACGGCTACCGCGCCAACTACAACGCCATGTGGCCCTACGTGAAGAACCTGGTAGCCCACCAGACCAACTTCTCCTACGGCCGCATGCAGGAAGTCTGGCTGGAGAAGTGATGCCGCTCCGTGACCTCTGTGGAAGTCTCGCTCCATCAGCCGCGGATCGGCGCGGCCTCACCCCTGCCCCCTCGGCTGAGGGCGAGAGGGTGCTCCGATCCGCCCGGATGGGCGGTCCAAGGCTATCTCCCTCCCTCCCCCGCAGCGGAGGATGTGGCCCGCGTGTGCGGGAATCGCCCGGTTGTGCCAAGGTGTCAATGTCGTACTGCATGCTGTCCCGCTGCCCTCCACTCCGCCCGCCAGGCCGTGGCTGAACCGGGTGTTGGAAAGTCGAGGCTGTTCACGTAGGCTGCGGCAGCAGTCCATAAGATCGCAGGGCGCCAGGAGTCAGGCGCGGAAGGGGGTTCCCGCCTGCCGGGCTCTTGCTATGTCGCCGACGTGAGGAATCTATGATCGCGGAACTGGTGGTGGAACAGGTCGTCTCGCCGATGTTCGAGGGGATGACGTTCGGCGCGGTGGGCGCCTACGAGCTGTGGATCGGCTCGGCCCGCGGCGAGCTCGATCCGGCCGACGCGCTCAACGCCGGGATCGTCAACCTGGAGCGGGCGCCGCGCAACGCCCGGGGTCGGGTCGAGTACAGCGTGGACCTGCAGATGCTGAAGCCGGTGCACATGGAGCGGGGCAATGGCCGGCTCGTCTACGACGTGCTCAACCGGGGCGGCAAGCGCGCCACCGGGCCCCACATCAACGGCGGGCCCCTGCTCAACGACCCGCGCCTGGCAGCCCACGCGGGGACGGGCTTCCTGATGCGCCGCGGCTACACCATCGTCTGGAGCGGCTGGCAGGGCAACGTGGAGCCCGGCGAGGGCCGCATGCTGGCGCGCTTGCCGTTCGCCACCGATGGCGAGCGGCCGATCGCGAAGGACGTGCGGGAGGAGTTCATCGACGATTCCGGCGCGGACCCGTTCGTGGGCACGCTGACGTATCCCGCGGCCGATCTGGAGCTCGCCAAGTCCCAGCTCACCGTGCGCCAGCGGCAGCACGACGCCCGCTGCAGCCCGCCGGACCTCGCCTGGCGATACCTGAGCCCGAAGCGGGTCGAGGTGCAGCGCCCGCAGGGGTTCGATGCCGGCGCGATCTACGCGTTCTTCTACCCGGCCAAGGATCCGACCGTGATGGGCATCGGGTTCGCCTCCGTGCGCGACGTGGTGGCATTCCTGCGGTACGAAGCGGCGGATGCGCGCGGCACCGCCAACCCGCTGGCCGTCGGAGGCAGCAGCGCGATCGAGAAGGCGATCGGCGTCGGCTTCTCGCAATCAGGGCGCTTCCTGCGGGACTTCGCATACCAGGGGTTCAACCAGGACGAGCGGCGCCGGCAGGTGTTCGACGGGATCATCCCCGTCATCGCCGGCTCCCGGAAGACCAATGTCAACCACGAGTTCGCCAAGGCGGGCAACTTCTCCCGCCAGCACGAGACGCACTTCACGCGGGGAGACCAGTTTCCGTTCAGCTACGCGACCACCACCGACCCGCTCACGGGCAAGACCGATGGGCTGCTTGAAACCTGTCGCCAGAACGGAACCTGCCCCAAGGTGTTCCACCTCGACACCGATACGGAGTTCTGGCAGGCCCGCAGCTCGCTCGTCGTGTTCGACGGCGAAAGGCACCTGCAACAGCCGGAGAACGTCCGGCTGTATCTCGCCACCGGGTGTCAACACAGCCCCCATGGCAAGCCGCCGGCAGGGCTGACCCAGTTTCCCAACAACCCGCTGCCCTATGCGCCGTTCATGCGCGCGCTGATCGCGGCCATGGATGCGTGGATCAGCGAGGGCATGGCGCCGCCGGCGAGCCGGTTTCCTTCGGTGGTCGATGGGACCCTGGCCTCTCCCGCGAAGGAGCACTACGGCATCCCGGATATCCCCGGCCTGGCATACGCGGCCACGCTCAACACCGTGCGCGTGACCGACTACGAGGCCCTGCCGCCCAGGGAAGGGCCGCACTATCCGGTGCTGGTGAACCGCTGCGACGCCGACGGCAACGGCATGGCCGGCATCCGCCATCCGCTGCTCGAAGCGCCGCTGGCCACCCACCTGGGGTGGAACCTGCGCACCCCCGGCCACGCCGAAGGCGACCTGGCCGAGACCTGGGGCTCCCGCTTCCCGTTCGCGCGCACGAAAGCGGAGCGTCTCGCCGCCCGCGATCCGCGACTCTCCCTCGAGGAGCGCTACCCCTGCGCCGAGGCCTATCTCGGCCGCGTGGAGGAGGCGTGTATCCGGCTGGTGCGCGAGCGGCTGTTACTGGCGGAGGATGGAGAGCGCATCCTGGCCGAGGCCCGCGCGAACGGGCCCGTCCCGAGGTGATGCGCCCTCCGCGGCGCTCCGCCGCCGTCATCCGAGGCCCGCGCGGGGAGAGGCCGTGGCGTGGTACGACTATCCGGCGCTGGCGGGCGTGGCGTTCCTCTCGGCGCTGCTGGGCTCGGTCGCCGGCACGGGCGGGTCGCTGGTACTGCTGCCCGCGCTGGTGCTGTACTTCGGCATCCAGGACGCCACGGCGATCCTGCTGATCGCCAACGCCTCGGCCAACGTCAGCCGAGTGTGGGTGAACCGGCGCGAGCTGGTGATGCCCGTCGTGGGCTGGTTCGCGCTGGGGTCGCTGCCGCTGGTGGTGGCGGGCGCGTGGCTGTTCACGATCACCGCGCCGCACCTGCTGACCCGCGTGCTGGGGGGGTTCCTGCTGTTCATGCTGCTCTGGCGGCGCCTGCCGCTCCGCCCGCCGACGCCGCCCACGGTGCGCTGGTTCTTCCCGGTGGGGCTCGCGATCGGCTTCGTCTCCGGGCTGATGGCCACCTCCGGGCCGCTCTCGGCACCGTTCTTCCTCAGCTACGGTCTGCGGCGCGGAGCCTACATCGGCACCGACGCGCTGATCACCGTGCTGATGCATATTCCCAAGGCCGCCGTGTTCCTCCACCAGGGGCTGATCTCGCTCCGGGTGCTGTTGGCGAGCGCGGTGCTGATTCCGTTCATGATCGGCGGCGCCGTCTACGGCAAGCGCCTGCTCGATCGCGTGCCGGACCGGGTGTTCGCGTACGCGATCGAAGCCGTGCTGCTGGTCGCCGGGGTGGACTTCCTGCTGCGCGGGTGAGTTGCTGCGCCGCGTGCACCGGCCCCAAGGCGCTGCGCCCTTTTTCCGGGCTTCCGGTGCCGCGTCCCGTTGGCGGCCTCACCCTCCCCGGCCCTCCCTCTCCCTGGGGGAGAGGGAGGGAGCCCTGATCAGCCAACGGTGCGGCTTGCAGCTCGCCCCCAGGAAGCCTGCCCCGAGCGCAGCGAGGGGAGGGGGCAGCCGCGCCAGCGGCAGGGGTGAGGCCGCCCGCAGGCGCACCGAGCTTCATACTGACCCGCGGACGGCACGGCTTGCTCCGGAGCCTGCCGCCGTGGCATCACTTTGGACTGGTCCGCACCGCCAGCGCCACCCTCAAGCGGAGGTCGTGTCATGGGGAAGATCGAGAATCGGCTGAAGGAGCTCGGCATCACGCTGCCCCGGCCGCCGGTGCCGCCGCCCACGCGCCGGAACGCGGTGCTCGTGGGCGAGGTGCTCTACCTGGCCGGCACCACCGGCGCCATCATCGATCCGTTCGGCAAGGAAATCGGCCCGATCCGCGGCAAGCTCGGGCGCGAGCTCTCCATCGAGGACGGGCAGCGCTCGGCGCGCTACGCCACCATCAAGCACCTGGCGATGATCAAGGAAGCGGTGGGAGACCTGGACAAGGTGGTGCAGATCATCCGGGTGATCGGCTACGTCAACGCCGCACCGGGCTTCCAACAGGCGCCGCAGGTACTGAACGGCACGTCGGAACTGTTGCTGTCCGTGTTCGGGGAAGCCGGGCGGCACGCGCGTGCCGCCCTGTACCAACACGAGATGACCAACGATGCGCCCATCGAGATCGAGATGATGGTGCACGTCAAGGCGTGACGGAACGCGCCACGCGGGTTACTTCTTCGCGGCCGGCCGCTTGGCGCGCGCGGTCGTCTTCCGCGTGGTGCGTTTCGCGGCGGCGCTCTTCACCTTTTTCTTGGCCGGGCGCTTCGCCGTGCGCGACGTCGCGACGCTCTTGGCGCGCTTGGTCGTCTTCGCCTTGGGCTTGGCCTTCGTGGCTTTCGAAGCGGCTTTCTTCGGGGCTTTCACTGCTTTCGCCATCTCTTCACCTCCAGACGAGATGTGAACAAGGCGGCATCCAGATGCCGCGAGGCATCACCAATTTACTGCAACCATTCACCGCGGATCAACACCTTATCGACAGGTTTGAAAAAAAAATTAGCGCCTGCCCTGCTGAGCGACGTGCCCTGGCGGCGCTGGCGCAGCCCGCGCGCACATCACGATGGCCCGCAACGCTTACTCCAGGGCGTGTTCCTCCCGCAGGCGCGCGATTTCTGCGGGCGTGAGACCGGCGACGGTCTCGAGCACGGCCTCGGTGTGCTCGCCCAGCAGCGGCGCCCGGCCGGGCACGACCCAGGGCCGGTTGACGAATCGCCACGGCATGCCGTTGGTCGCGCGCACGCCGACCTTGGGATGGTGGTGCCACATCAGGTAGTCCCGCGCCTTGAGGTGCGGGTCTTCGGCGAGTTGCTGCATATCGAGCGAGGGGAAGCTCGGCACGCCCGCCGCCTGCAGCGCGCGCGTGACGCTCCACGGATCGCGCGGCGCGCACCATGCGCCGAGCAGCGCGTCGAGCTCGCGCTCGTGCCGTTTGCGCAGCGCCGCAGACCGGAAGCGCGGGTCGTCCGCCAGCTCCGGCCTGCCGATGGCCCGGCTGAGCGCCTGCCAGTGGCCCTCCTCGGTGCAGGCGAGGGCGACCCATGCATCCTGGCCGGCGCAGCGGTAGAGGTTGTGCGGCGCCCAGTACGGGTCGTGGTCGCCCATCGGCTGGTACGGGAGGTTTCCCAGCGTGTGGTTCATCCAGCCCTCGAAGCCCGTCGCGACCATGGTCTCCCACAGCGAGACGTCGATGAACTGCCCGCCGCCGAAGCGCTCCCGGGCGGCCAGGGCCGCGATGATCGCGAACGCGGCATACACGCCCGCGTTGGGATCGCCATAGGCGGTGGCCACCTCGGTAGGCTTGCCCCCCTCGTAGCCCGTCTGCGCCGAGACGCCTCCCTGGGCCACGATCGCCTGCCCGTAGCCCGTGAAGTGCCGGTAGGGGCCCGTCTGCCCGAAGCCCGAGATGGCGCAGATGACGAGATGCGGGTTCGCCGCGTGCAGGGCCTCGCGACCCATCCCCAGCTTCTCCATCACGCCCGTGCCGAAGTTGCTGATCACCACGTCGCAGCTCCGCGCCAGCGCGCGGGCCTGGGCCACGCCCTCGGGGTGGCTGAGGTTGAGCGATACGCTCTGCTTGGCCTGGCACAGGTTGTTGAACGTGCCGCAGTGATCGAGCCCCGGGCCGAGCTCCTGCGGGAAATTGATCGCGCGCCGCGTGCGGTCCGGGCGGTGCTTGGATTCGACCTTGAGCACCTCCGCGCCCAGCGACGCCAGCAGCAGCGTGGCGTAGGGCCCCGCCCAGACCCAGGTGAAGTCGAGCACGCGCACCCCCGCGAGCGGCCGCCCGGGCTGACCTCCCGCCGGCGCCGCGCGGGGGGCTCTCCAGGCGGCGCGGGCCGCATCCGCTGCGCCGAAGGCGCGCGCCTGCTCCGCGTTGGCCTCGCCCAGCAGCGGCGCGGGACGCCGGATGTTCCACCAGCCATGGTCGAGCCTGTAGGGCGCGCCGGGCAGCACCAGCTTGCCGGCGCGCGGGTGCTCGTGGGGCACCACGAAGCCGCGCGCGCGCAGGTGCTCATGGGTGGTGAGCCCCTCGTACCGGAACGTCTGGCAGGCGCAGATGCGGTTCTCCTGGGCCTTGACGAACAGCTCCTCCGCGCTCCACTTGGCGAGCAGCGGCTTCAGCTCCGCCTCGACGAGGGCCGCGTTCTCGCCGCGCACCTCGCGCGGGTGGAAGCCCTCCCGCTCGGCCAGCTCCGGCTTGCCGAGCAGCGTCACCAGCCGCTTCCACTGCGCCTCCTCCGAGACGTGGATGAAGATGTCGGTGTCCTTGCAGGGGAAAAAGCCGCTCGGGCAGTTGGCGCGCTTGCCGAGGCGCGTGAAGACGCGCCCCGCGTACGTGTAATCGAGCAGCGACTTGCCGAGCAGCAGGGCGACGACCTCCTGCACCGAGAGGTCGATGCGCTCGCCCACGCCGTCCCGGGTGGCGGCGTGCTGGGCGGCGAGCGCCACGCAGGCGGCGTGCAGCCCCGCCTGCACCAGCGCGTGCTGGCCGAACGGCTTGATCGGCGGCAGGGCCGGGTCGGAGCCCGGCTGCGGGCACAGGTAGCCCCAGCCTCCCGCGTGGATCAGTTGCAGGTCGGCGGCGGCGTAATCGCGATAGGGTCCGCTGAGCCCGAAGGGCGTGATGGCCACCACCACCAGCCCGGGATTGACGGCGCTGAACCGTTCCTGGTCGATGCCCAGCGCCGCGAGCTCCCGGTGCTGGAAGCCATGGATCAGGATGTCCGCCTCGCGCGCGAGGGGGTCGAGCCGGTCGCGTCCCGCCGGCGTGGCGTAATCGAGCACGATGCTGCGCTTGTTCGCATTCAGGTTGAGGAACACCCCGCTGCACTCGGGATCGGGGGTGCCGTTCCGGAACGGGGCGCGGCGGCGGACGGGATCGCCCCCGGGCGGCTCGACCTTGACGACGGTCGCCCCCAAATCGGCCAGCAGCTTGGTCGCCGTCGCGGCGGGGATGCCTCCGCCCAGCTCCAGCACCTTGAGACCTTCCAGACCCTTGCTCATACGCCCCTGGGTTCGTGTGGACAGCGTGGCGCGCCGCGGCCCGCCGGCGGCGGTCGCCCCTTGGCGGGCCGATCGGGCGGGACGGATCGGCGGCGCCGACGTTCCTTCAAAGCAGATTTTGCGGCGTAGCGCCACCCGGCTCCGGGGTCGGCAGTGACTCAGTTTGAAAAGAAGCGCTCCTGCGGGCGGCCCCACCCACCCCGACCCTGCCTCTCCTGGAGGCGAGGGAGGGAGTCCCTGATCGGCCACCGGGGCGGTTTGAAGGGCGCCCCCTCCCCCCCAGGAGAGGTGACAGCCGCGCCAGCGGCGGGGGTGAGGCCGCCCGCACGGGCGTCCCGTTTCAGGCTGAGACACTGCCGTACGGTGCCACCTGCGCGGGCCGACCAGGATTCGTTCGGGAGCGCCAGGGGCGGCGATGACGGCAGTCTGGCCGCGACCCCGACCACCTCCCCGGCGGCGGTCTACGCCGGAATGCGGAACACCTGGGCAGGGTTCTCGCCCAGCACGCGCCGCCGCGTGGCCTCGTCGTCGAACCACTGCTCCAGCAGGTCGAGATGCTGGCGATAATTGACGGTGAAGTGGTAGCGCGGCCAGGGCCAGTTGCTGCCCCAGGTCAGCCGCTCCGGCCCCAGGGCGTCCTTCAGGGCATCGACGTAGGGGCGCATGTCCACGCGCAGCAGCGAATTGCCGGGGTCGAGCTTGACCCAGGTGCGCCCGCGCCGACCGCCCTTCAGCAGCGCCTGGAAGGACTCGTCCTTCAGCCCCTGCTTGGGGTCGACCTTGCCGAAGTGGTCGGCCACGACGTCGAGGTCCAGCTTGCGCAGCGTGTCGAGCAGGGCCACGGCCGTCGGGCCGTTGGCGTTGTAGGTGACGACCCACTTCAGCTCGGCCAGCCGGGCGTACATCTTCTTCCATTGCGGCGAGAGCACATTCTCCTTGCCGGGCGTCGTGAGCACGTTGAGCCGGATGCCCACCACGCCGGCGCCGTCCAGCTCGGCCAGCTTGGCCTCGCTGAGGTCGGGCGGAATCACGGCGATGCCGCGCAGGCGGTTGGGGTACTTGCGCAGGCTCCGCATCATGTACGAGTTGTCGGTGCCGAGGATGCTGGGCTGCACCACGATGCCGTGGGTCATCTGGTGGGCGTCCAGCACCGCGATGAAGTCCTCCGCCGAAGACCAGACCTCCGGCGTGTAGGCGCGGTCGGGCGTCAGTGTGCAGTCCGCCGTCCAGAGGTGGATGTGGGTGTCTACTCTCATCGTCGTTCCGTGTTCGGGGGATAGTTTGCGCGCGCGGCAGCCCCATGCGCACAGGGGGCCGGGTCAACCCGCAGACGCGCGCACCATAGCACGGATCGCGGGCCGGGCGGGATGACAGGAAGGGCGCGATAGCCGGGCGCACGGCGGCTTCCTGTCGACGGCGGGCCGGGATCAAGCAGCCATCCGGGCGCGTGTCAGCCATCGAGGCGTGCAAGACGAGCGACTGCGCCCGCTGCGGTGGCGGCCGCAAGACGCGACTCCGGCGGCGCCTCGACCAACGCGCCAGGGCAAGTCCAAAGTCGCCGCTTCCGTCCGGGATTGCGCGGCAGGTCAAGAGTGCGATTGCCCTGCAAAACCCCTCCCCCGGCCCCTCCCCGCCAGTGCGGGGAAGGGTGGCCGAAGGCCGGGGTGGGGTTGCCGGCCCGACGCCACAGCGATCCACTCCGGGGAGGGAGGCCGGAGGGCGCCGGGCAGCGCTCCGCAGGCCATCGCCGCGACCC
>JACQKK010000176.1 GCA_016204605.1 Candidatus Lambdaproteobacteria bacterium | reverse complement strand
TGCACGCCGGCGTTGGGGTCGCCGTAGGCGATCCCCACCTCCTGGGCCTTGCCGTCGCCGTAGCCGGTGGCGTAGCTGATGCCGGCGACGGGCACCAGGGCCGGGCCGTAGGCCGTGTAGTTCCTGCACGGGCCGGTCTGGCCGAAGCCGGAGATGGCGCCGATGATGAGATCGGGCTTGATGTTGTGCAGCTCCGGCGCGCCGAGCCCCAGCCGCTCCATCACGCCCGTGGCGAAGTTGCTGAGCACGATATCGCTCTTGGCGGCAATCTGCTTGACGAGGGCCACGCCCTCCGGGTTGCCGAGGTTGATGGTGACGCTCTGCTTGCCCTGGTTCAGATCGTTGAAGTAGCCGGAGCAGTTGAGCCGCTGCTCGAGCCCCTTGGGATAGATGTTGAGGCGGCGGGCATACTCGGGCCGCTTGGCCGATTCGATCTTGATAACCTCGGCGCCCATGTGCGCCAACTGCATGGTGCAGTAGGGACCGGCCCACACCCAGGAGAAATCCAGCACGCGGATGCCCTCGAGCGGCCGACCCGCCTTGCCGGCGCGCCTGCCCTGTTGGGCCGGCCTGGCCCCGGAGAACAGGGAATCGAGCTCGGCATTGGCCTCGCCGAGCCTGGGCGCGGGCGTGCGCAGGCGCCACCAGGGGTTCCGGAGCAGGTACGGCGCCCCCGGCATCACCAGGTCGCCCGCGACGGGGTGGTGCTGCCGCTGCACGAACCCCCGCGCCAGCAGCTGCTCCTGGGCCACCACCTGCTCGTAGCGGAAGATGGGGGCGGCGCAGAGCTTCTTGCCCTGGAGCATCCTGAACAGCTCCTCGGCCGTGTAGGCGCTCATCCAGGCGCTGATCAGCTCCTCGATCTCGCCGTGGTGCTCGCCGCGCAGCTCGCGCGTCTTGAACTCGGGGCGCGCGCTCCATTCCGGGTTGCCCATCGCCTCCTTGAGCCGATGCCACTGGTCTTCCTCGATCACGACCATGAACAGCTCGCCATCCTTGCAGCGGAAGAAGCCCATCGGGCCGATCAGGCGCGGACCCGTCCGGGTCTCGAGGCGCTCGGAGTAGCTCCAGCCCACCAGCGTGCGGCCGAGATGGGCGGTGTCCACCTCCTGCGCGGAGACGTCGCAGTGCTCGCCCACGCCGGTCGCGCGGGCGCCATGGAGGGCGCCCATCGCCACCATGGCCGCGTGCAGGCCGGCCTGGATCCAGGCGTGCTGGCCGAAGGGCTTGATGGGCGGCAGCTCGGCCGGCGTGCCGGGCCCGGGGCAGACGTAGCCCCAGCCGCCTGCGCTCATCACGGTCAGGTCGGCGGCGGCCCAGCGGCTGTGCACGCCCGTCAGCCCGAAGGGGGTGATCGAGACCATCACCAGCGCCGGGTTCAGCCGGGCGAACCGCTCGAACTCGATCCGCAGCCGCTCCATCTCGATGGGGTGGAAGTTGTGCACCAGCAGGTCGGCCCCGCGCACCAGCTTCTCCAGCCCGGCCTGGCCCGCATCCGTGAGCAGCTCCAGCGCCACGCTGCGCTTGTTGGGGTTTAGCGCCAGGTACAGGCCGCTGGCCTCCGGGTCGGGCTTCCCCTGGCGGAAGGGGCCGCGCCGGCGCGCCCCATCGCCCTCAGGCGGCTCGACCTTGACGACGTTCGCCCCCAGGTCGGCCATCAGCTTGGTCGCGACGGCCGCGGCCACGCCGCCGCCCAGTTCGAGCACGTTCAATCCTTCCAGACCCATCGCCATCGGAGACCTTCTCCTCGACTCGGTGTGTGGCCAGGGGGCGCGGCCGACCGCAGCGCGGTGGCTTAGGGCGCCCGCGGCTAACGCCCCTTCCAGTTCGGCTTGCGCTTTTCGACGAACGCCTTCGCGCCTTCGAGGCGGTCCTCCGCGGTGAGCATGGCGCGGGTGAGCGGAAGCTCGGTCTGCATGGCCTCGTGCACCGGGCGCGTGCGCAGGGTCTGTGCCTGCTTGGTGAACTGCACCGAGATCGGCGCGCATTCCATGATCCAGCCCGCCCAGCGGCGGGCCGCGGCCATCAGCTCGGCGGGGGGCACCACCTCGTTGACCAGCCCCAGCCGCCAGGCTTCCTGGGCGTCGATGGGGCGGCCGGTGAGCATCATCCCCATCGCCATCTTGTCGGGGATCATGCGCGGCAGGCGGTGCACGCCGCCCGCCCCGGCGATCCGCCCCACGCGCGGCTCGGGCAGCGCGAAGCGAGCGTTCTCGGAGGCGAGGATCAGGTCGCAGGCGAGCGCGATCTCGAAGCCGCCGCCCATGGCATCGCCGTTGACCGCGGCGATGACGGGCTTGAACAGGTCCGTGCGGCTGGCAAGCCCGCCGAAGCCGTTCTTCAGGGCCAGCCCCTGGAACTCCTCGCCCGCGGCCGCCACCTTGAGATCGTTCCCCGCGCAGAAGGCCTTGTCGCCCTCGCCGGTGATGACGGCCACCCAGGCCGATGGATCGGCCGCGAACGCGTCGAAGGCCTGGCCCAGCTCGTGGTTGGCGGGCGGGTGGAGCGCGTTGCGCCGCTCGGGGCGGGCGATGGTCACGAGATAGAGGTGCTCCTCGCGGGCCACCTTGATGAACGTGTACGCCATGGTCTCTCCCTTCTGCATGTGCCGGGATGGGTGCAGGCCGGTGCGCCTGACCTGGAGCGGCTAGCGGCCGCTCCAGCGCGGCGGGCGCTTTTCCACGAAGGCGCGCGTGCCCTCGACGCGGTCCGGGGAGGCCATCGCGTCCCGCACCAGCGGCAGCTCGCGGTGGATCGCATCCTCCAGGCTCAGGTGCAGGGTCAGCAGC
>JACQKK010000172.1 GCA_016204605.1 Candidatus Lambdaproteobacteria bacterium | reverse complement strand
GGCGCACCTATGGTCGCGAGCTGACGGATGCGGAAAAGGAACGGCGCGTGACGGATCGACGCATGCTGGAGCGCCGCGTCGGCGTTGCCCGGATCGATGAGATCGAGGAGGCGCGGGAGAAGGTCAAGTTGACCTGACGCGGCGGCGGAGGGCGGTGCCGGCCAGCGGCGGACGGTCAATGCGGCCTGGCCTGCTGCAGCCCTTCGATGATGCGGAAGATGCGCGCCTCGACATCGGTCTCGTCGTACTCGCCCGCGTGGCGGGCGGTCGAGGCGACCAGCCAGGGGCCGTTGGCGTGGTTGATCTCGTAGTCCAGGTCCTGCATGGCGTGCTGGGCGAACTGATGGATGGCCCGCGGCGGGATGCCGCTCACGTCGATCAACATCACCCAGCTCATGTTGGGTCCCATCCCCTGCATCTCGTAGTAGTAGGAGACGCCGTGGTAGGCGTTGACCTCCATGTGGCCCGTGGTCACAGGCTGACCGCGGCGCCGGGAATCGATGTGCTCCATGGCGCGCCCGAAGTAGGCCCGCGCCGCCGCGTTGTCGAGAGCGAACACGCGGTGCACCGCGCCGAAGTCGCGCACCCGGATGCCCATGGCCTCGAGGTCGATCGGGATCAGCGCCTCGCGCGGGAAGAAGTTGCGGCCGAGTTCCGCGATCTCCTGCGAGAGGATGATGGCGTTGTTGCCGATGATCTTGGCCAGGGCGGGCACCTTGGTCAGTTCCTCCAGCCGTGCCGTCTCGTTGACGTGGATGCCGATGATGGTGGGGTCGATCAGGGTATCGCTGGCGAGGTTGCCGTAGATCGCCTCGCCCGCGTGCACCGCGATGCCGAAGTTGAGCGGCGTGGCCCCCTGCCCGCCCACCAGCCGGTTGATGCGCTCGACCGAGTGCACGAAGAACACGGCCAGGGCCAGAATATCGTGCACGGCATTCACGCGGCCCCCGTTGAGATCGTCGCAGTAGACGAAGATGCTATCGCCGACCGGCTTGATCACGGCGAGATCCTGGCCGACCTCGGTGATCTCCGTGAAGCAATGGCGGATGACCTGCGCCACCTCCATTTCCGATTCATGGCCGAACATCTTGGTGAAGTTGCGGATGTCGGCCTGCATGATCCCGCAGAAGCGCTTCTCCTGGCGGGTGATCGTGGCGATGGCATGCTCCAGCCCATGTTCGCGCTGGCTCTGCCAGAGCCGGTTCACGATGGAGTTGCTGAGGAAGCGGCTGAGGAGCTGGTTCTGGTCGTGCATCATCTTGGCGTTGCTGTTGGTGATGTGACGCAGCCGCTTCTCGAACCTGCTCTGCAGCTCCCGGTACTTCTGCAGCTTCTGATTGATGAAACTCCCGAAGGTGAGCGGGAACAGGAAGATCACGACGTATTGCAGATAGAACGCCAGGGTCACCGGGGTGTCATCGGTGGCCGCATAGAGGAACCAGGCCGCGCCGGCACCGATGGCGAACAGCGCGATGGCCGCCCGCCATTCGACGAAGAAGGTGAGCAGAAACACCCCGGCCACCGTCGAGAGCACCCAGACCTGATTCATCTCGTTGGCGAGCGCCAGGTACGAGAAGTGGAAGGGCAGCGTGTAGAGGATGGTGACCTGCCAGTAGATCGGCAGGTACTTGACCAGTCGCTGCGGCCAGTAGTCCTTGACCACGATCGGCAGACACAGCGCGCTGCCGATCAGCCGCAACGCGAGGCTCTCATAGGGCTGCGGAAAGACGAACCGCCAGATCACGTGGAACAGCGGGAACGCCACCACCCCCAGCGCCGCGGCCGCCGCCATGAACGGCTCGGCGATCTGGACGCTGGCCGCCAGGATGTGCCCGATCGCGCCCAGCCACTGCGGGTCGCGCCCTGTACCCTCGTCGCCCGCAAGCTGCTCCACCAACATGCCGCCTCACCCTGCTCGCCCCTGTGGGTGCCCCGCCGGCGCCAACGCCGAGCACCTGCACCCGATTCTCGTCCTCCGCACGCCGACCATACACGGAATCGGATTCCGTTCAAACGCGACCCGCATTGGAGTCGCACGAACGGCGCTACGGCGCCAGGGCCGGGCACTGGAGCGGAGCGTGCGCCGTCAGGCAGGCGCGACCTCGAGGCCGGGAGTTGTTCCCGCTCCGGCGAGGAACCGCGTGCACGGTGGGGCCGGTGGGTGCGGACCCTGTACGCTGGGCGAGTTGACCGACCCATCCTGCTCGGATAGGGTCATTGCATGATGAGTCCCCTGCCCTTCGATACCCACGCCTACGTCAAGCGCCTCATCGCCGCCGGGATGCCGGAAGCCCAGGCCGAGGTGCAGGCCCAGGCACTGGCCGAGATCGTGCTCGCCCAGGTCGCCACCAAAGACGATCTGCGCCAGGCCGTCGCCGAACTTAAGCGGGACATCGGGTCGCTCAGAGATGAACTCAAGCGCGACGGCGCGTCGCTCAGAGATGAACTGAAGCGGGACATCGAGCTGGTCGAAACGCGCCTCGGGGGCCGCCTGGAAGCCGAGCTGCGCAAGCAACTGATCTGGTTCTTCGGCATGCTGGTCGTGCTCGGCGGGGCATTGGCTGCGCTGCTTCGCGCCCTGCCCGCGGCCCCCTGAGCCCGGCGCGCATCCCCACCTGAGTACCCGGCTCTGAGCGGCGCGCGCAGCGTCGCGGCCGGAGGCGGAAGGCAATTCGTCGCAAAACGGAGAACGGGGCGGCCGACGGGCGCGGATGCCAGTCGCGCCGCGGGTTGACCCTGCGGCGGGCCTCGGATAGGGTGACTGCATGATGAGTCCCCTGCCGTTCGATACCCACGCCTACGTCAAGCGCCTTATCGCCGCCGGGATGCCGGAAGCCCAGGCCGAGGTGCAGGCCGAGGCATTGGCCGAGATCGTGCTCGCCCAGGTCGCCACCAAGGACGATCTGCGCCAGGCCGTCACCGAACTGAAGCGGGACACTGACCTGCGCTTCACCGAACTGAAGCGGGACACTGACCTGCGCTTCACCGAACTGAAGCGGGACACTGACCTGCGCTTTAGCGAACTGAAGCGGGACATCGAGCTGGTGGAAACGCGCCTGGGAAGTCGCCTGGAAGCCGAGCTGCGCAAGCAACTGGTGTGGTTCTTCGGCATGCTCGTCGTGCTCGCGGGGGCATTGGCTGCGCTGCTTCGCGCACTGCCCGCAACCCCCTGAGCCCGGAGCGCGGCGGCTCACCCCCCCAGCTCGGCGAGCACCTTGTCGCTGATCTCGAAGTTGGTGAAGACCTTCTGCACGTCGTCCTCGTCTTCGAGGGCGTCGAGAAAATCGAGCACCTTCTGGGCCTGCTCCTTGTCGTCGAGGGTGGTGGGGTTCTGGGCCACGCGGACGAGCCCGGCGGAGCGCACCTTGACGCCCTTGGCTTCGAGGTACTCGCCCACGGCGCGGAAGGCCTCGACCGGGCAGGTGATGGCGAACTCGTCGCCCTCGGCGTCCAGGTCCTCCGCGCCCGCTTCCAGGGCGTACTCGGTGAGGGTGTTCTCGTCGAGCCCCGCCTTGGGGATGAGGAACTGGCCCTTGCGCTCGAACATGAACTGCACGGAGTTGCTGCCGCCCAGGCTGCCGTTATGCTTGCCGAAGGCGTGGCGGATGGTGGCCGCGGTGCGGTTGCGGTTGTCGGTGAGCGCCTCGATCACCACCGCCACCCCCGTCGGGCCGTAGCCCTCGTACACAACCTCCTCGAAGGTCGCGGTGTCGGAGCCGCCGGCGCCCCGGGCGATGGCCCGCTGGATCGTATCGCCCGGCATGCTGTTGCCGCGGGCGTTCTGGATGGCGAGGCGCAGGCGCGGGTTGCCGCCGGGGTCGCCCCCGCCCATCCGCGCCGCCACCGTCAGCTCCTTGGTGAGCTTGGTGAACAGCTTGCTGCGCTTGGCATCCACCGCCCCCTTGAAGTGCTTGACCTTGCTCCACTTGCTGTGGCCCGACATATCCCCTGTCCTCGCTGGCTGCATTGCGGTTCGGTGAAGCCCGGTGGCATCGGCCCCTTCCGTGCCCTCCGAGACGCGTGACGCCGTCGCCCTCGTCGGAGACACGGAAGAGCGCCGCATTCCCTTGGAGCGAGCAAAGCGAGCGTCTCGCGGGAGGCGGCATGATCGCCTGGAACCGGTCTTACGCGACTTCCATCGCTGGCGCTACCGTGCGATGGCGCCCACCAGGTCGTAGGCGTGGGCTTCCGTGATGCGCACGGCGTGGAACGCGCCCGCCTGCGCCTGGCCCTCGTTGACGAGCACCACGCCATCCACCTCCGGCCCCTGGAAGCGGGCGCGCCCTTGCAGCAGCAGCTCCGTCTCCGCGGACACCCCTTCGACCAGCACCTCCAGCAACTGGCCCACGCGCGCGGCGTTGCGGCGGGCGGCGACGCGCTGCTGGGCCTCCAGCAGCGCCTTCTTGCGCAACCGCTTGATGCGTGCCGGCACGGGGTCGCCGAAGCGGGACGACCGGATGTTGTCCTCGTGGGAGTAGGTGAACACGCCCACGTGCTCGAACCCGCCCTCCTCGACGAAGCCGAGCAGCCGCTGGAAGTCGGCCTCGCTCTCCGTGGGGAAGCCCACGATGAACGTGGTGCGCAGGGCGAGCCCTGGAATCCGTTGCCGCAGCACGTCGAGCTTCGCGCGCATCTCGCGCTCCGTGATGCGGCGGTTCATCTCGCGCAGGACGTGGTCGGCGACGTGCTGGAAGGGCATGTCGAGATAGGGCAGCACGTGCCGGCTCTCCGCCAGCGCCGCGAGCTCCGGCGCGCCGAAGGTGTTCGGGTAGGCATAGAACAGCCGCACCCAGAACTCGCCCGCGAGGCCGTCCAGCGCGCGCAGGAGCGTGGCGAGCCGCGTGCCGTCCTTCAGGTCGACCCCGTACGAGGAGGTGTCCTGCGAGATCAGGTTGATCTCGCGCACGCCCCGGGCGAGGTGGCCCTCCACCTCCCGCACGATGGCCGCGACCGTGCGGCTGCTGAAATACCCGCGCAGGGCGGGGATGTTGCAGAACGAGCACATGTTCGAGCAGCCCTCGGCCACCTTCACGTAGGCATAGTGGCGGGGCGTGGTCTGGATGCGCTCGAGGCGCTCGTAGTGCGCGTAGTGGGGCCTGGCGCCGAGCCGCACCCGGCCGCCCTCGCGCCCGGCGTAGAGATCGTCGAGCAGCAGCGGCAGCTCGTGGAAGCCGCTCGAGCCCAGCATCCCATCGAGCTCCGGAATCTCCTCGAGCAGGGCGCCCCGGTAGCGCTCGCTCAGGCAGCCCGCGCTGACGAGCTTCTCGCACACGCCCTCGCGCTTGTGGTCGGAGAGGGCCAGCAGGCGATCGACCGACTCCTGGGCGGCCGCCGTCAGGAAGGCGCAGGTGTTGACGACGATCACCTCGGCCTGGGCCGGATCCTGGGTGAAGGCGTAGCCGCCCTTCGCGAGCGCCCCGAGCATCAGCTCGGAGTCCACCCGGTTCTTCGCGCAGCCCAGCGTTTCGAGGTACACGCGCTTCATGGCTCACCATAAGTCGGGCGAGAGACATCGAAAGTGTTAGTCGTTCAACAAGCCAACGAAGGTTTCGATATCAATACCGGTGATGCGCAAAATCCCTCGGAGCGTTCCAGGCTTGAGTTCTCGATGCAGTGGGACGATGACTCACGACCGCGGTACGGCACGTCTCAGCATCACGTGACTACCTTGCTGCCGCACCCTTCGGAAGCCAGCGCGTCCAAGCGCGCGGATGCATTCCTCTCCGGAAACTGCGGGAAGCTTCGTCACACCGCCACCAGGATGCTCTCGAATGTCTCCACCGGAATCGCCTCTCCTTCATCCTTGAGCACGGCGACATAGAGTTCGATCGCTTCCTTTATATTGATGAGGGCTTCTTCGCGGGTTTCTCCCTGGCTAATACAGCCCGGCAGACTGGGGCATTCCACCACCCACCCACCCGTTTCATCGGGGTGCAACAGGACGTGTCGCATCGATGCCTCTTGGATGAAGATCACCCTGCATTCGGGAACAGCTTGATGATGGCCACCGCCAGCGAGATCATCATCGCCATCACCGCGATGAACTTCATCAGCTGATCGCGCAGGCCGCCCTGAAGCTCTGCCCGCATGCGGGCCTCCGTCAGCTCGAACCGGCGATCCATTTCGGCTCGGAAACCAGAAATCTCGTTCTTCAAATCGCCATGCACCCGGGCCAGTTGCTCGGCGAAGAAAGTCTTCAAGTCTTGTCCCAGGGCCTGCGCGGTTTCCTCGTACTTGGCGGAGAGCAGGCTGGCCTGCTCCTCGGTGAAGCCCACCGGCGCAACTGCTCGGCCGTCCTCAGGGTATCGGTAATCGGCATTCGGCCTCCTCCCCACGTTGCAGCTTACACCACCTTGGCCAGCAGGGCCTTCTCGATCAGGTCGTCGATATCGCCATCGAGCACGCGCTGGGTGTTGCCGATCTCGTACTCGGTGCGGTGATCCTTGACGAGCTGGTAGGGGTGGAGCACGTAGCTGCGGATCTGGCTGCCCCAGGCGATCTTCTGCTTGCCGGCGTGCTTCTTGTCGAACTCGGCCTCGAGTTCCTCGCGCTGCTTCTCGTAGAGGCGGGCGCGCAGGATCTTCATGGCCGTGTTCTTGTTCTTGTGCTGCGAGCGCTCGTTCTGGCACTGCACCACGATGCCGGTGGGGAGGTGGGTGATGCGCACCGCCGAGTCGGTGGTATTGACGTGCTGGCCGCCGGCGCCGGTCGAGCGGTAGGTGTCGATGTGGAGGTCGGATTCCTTGATCTCCACCACGATCGTCTCCTCGATATCGGGGTAGACGAACACCGAGGCGAACGACGTGTGGCGGCGCTTGTTGGCATCGAAGGGCGAGATGCGCACCAGCCGGTGCACGCCCATCTCCGCCTTGAGGTAGCCGTAGGCATACTCGCCCGCCACCTCCATCGTGACGGACTTGATGCCCGCCTCCTCGCCCGGCTGGTAATCGACGATGGTGGTCTTGAACTCGTGGCGCTCCGCCCAGCGCTGGTACATGCGGAACAGCATGCCGGCCCAGTCGGCCGATTCCGTCCCGCCGGCGCCCGAGTGCACCATGACGATCGCGTCGCGCGGGTCGTTCTCCCCGCCGAGCAGGTTCTGCATCTCCAGCGCGCCGAGCCGGCGCTCCAGCTTCGCCGAGAGTCCCTGCACCTCGGCCAGCAGCTCGGCATCCTCGCCCTCCGCCAGCAGGTTGGCGCCGGTCTCGGCCTCGTCGAGGTCGCCGCGCAGCGCGTTCCAGTCGCCGATCAGCCGGCTCAGGTGGCGCTGGGTCTTGAGCACGGTGGCGCGCTCCTCGGGCGGGAGGCCCCAGAAGGCCTCCGCGCCCGCTTTCGCCTCCATCTCCTGGAGCTGCTTCAGCTTGTGGGGCAGGTCAAAGATACCCTTCGAGCAGCACCTGGCGGTTCCGCAGCTCTTCGATTCGTTCCTTCAATTCATGCATGGCGGTCCTGGGCGGCTCGCGGGGTTCCGGCGACGGGCGCCCTCATCGGGCCCCTGGGTAACATCAAAAAATAGCACGGCAGGAGACGCGGGGCCAGAGCCAGAATTGCATAGATCAGGGCAAGTCCAAAGTCGCCGCTTCCGTCCGGGATTGCGCGGCAGGTCAAGAGTGCGATTGCCCTGGAAAACCCCTCCCCCGGCC
>JACQKK010000171.1 GCA_016204605.1 Candidatus Lambdaproteobacteria bacterium | reverse complement strand
TTCGCCACCATGTACAGCTACGGCATCCCGGTGCCGTTCGCCGACCTCAAGCTGTTGCCGCGGCCGATCCGGCGGGGCGACATCGTCATCTTTCCCTATCCGCTGGACCCGTCGGTGGATTACATCAAGCGGGTGGTCGGGCTGCCGGGCGAGACGGTCGAGGTCAAGGGCAAGCAGGTGGTCGTCGACGGCCGGCCCATCGACGAGCCCTACGCCTATTACGACCCGGCGGTGATGACGCTGATCGCGGAGCGCGGGCTGAGCCTGCCCAGCTTCGGCCCCTACCAGGTGCCGCCGGGAAAGATCTTCGTGATGGGCGATAACCGCCTCAACAGCTCCGACAGCCGGGTGTGGGGCTTCGTCGACGTGCCCACCGTGAAGGGCGAGGGGCAGATCATCTACTGGTCCCACGACCCGGCCGGCGGCCTGCTGGGGGGCTACCGCTGGGGACGGCTCGGCTCGCTGCTCCGCTGAGCCGGGGTCGGGGGCAGCGCACACAACCGCGCGGGTGAGGCATGAGGCTGGCGAGCGCGGACCACTGGCTGAGCCGGGGCGGCGTCCTCGCCGCCGCCGCCTGGCTCTGCGCCGGGCCCTTCGACGCGCCGGGCGTCGTGGCGCCGGCCCGGGCGCAGCCCGCCAGCTTTTCCCTGCTGGTCAAGGCGCAGCGGGGCAAGGTGGTGCACATCACCACCCGCAACAGCGGCGAACGCGAGGGCGAGGCCGAGGCCTTCAGCCCGTTCCGCTACCCCGAGCGCCCGCTCGGCACGGGCTCGGGGTTCATCGTCAATCGCGAAGGGCTGATCCTGACGAACCACCACGTCATCGCCGGCGCGGCGGAGATCGAGGTGATCCTCGAGAACGACGAGCGCTACAAGGCCGACGTGGTGGGCGCCGACGAGCGCACCGATCTGGCCCTGCTGCGCATCGCCGCCAAGGGGCTCACGGCGGTGGATTTCGGCAACTCGGAACAGGTGGAGGTGGGTGACTGGGTCGTGGCCATCGGCAATCCGCTCGGCCTCGACTACTCCGTCACGGCGGGGATCATCAGCGCCAAGGGCCGGAACATCTTCAACGCGGAGAACGTGGCCTACGGCGAGTTCCTGCAGACCGACGCCGCCATCAACCCCGGCAACTCGGGCGGCCCGCTGTTCAACCTGGCGGGACAGGTCATCGGGGTGAACACCGCGATCAGCCGGCAAGGGCAGGGCATCGGCTTCGCCGTCCCCAGCAACCTGGTGGTGGCGGTGGTGAAGCAGCTCCAGCAGTACGGTCGCGTGAACCGGGGCTGGCTGGGGGTGGTCATCCAGGATCTGAACCCGGAGCTCGCCAAGACCCTGGCGCTGCCCGCGCGCACGCGGGGGGTGCTCGTCAACGATATCGTCCCGGGTGCCCCCGCGGCGCAGAGCGCGCTGCGCAAGGGCGACGTGCTGACCTCCATCGGCGGCGAGCGGCTGCGCAAGGTGGCCCACCTGCAGAAGCTGATCGCGCTCACCACGCCCGGCAGCGAGGTGCGCATCGACGCCTTGCGGCGGGAGGCGCCGGGCAGCGGCTGGACGCCGCAGAGCTTCACCCTGCGCGTGGGCAGCGCACCCGACGAGACCGCCGATTCCACCGGCAATCCGCTGGCGCCGCTTGGCTTCGCCGTGGCCGACCTGACCGATGCGGATCGCACCCGGCTGAGCGTCAAGCCGGGCGTCGGCGTCGCGGTGAAGCAGGTGGCGCCGCGAGGGCGCGCGGCGGCGGCGGGGCTGCACACCCAGGATGTGATCATCGAGGCCAACCGCCAGCAGGTGAGCACCAGCCACCGGCTCGCCGAGATCGTCCAGGCCTTCTCCGGGCGCCGGCTCTCCCTCGTCGTCCAGCGCGAAGCGAAGGTGCTCTACCTCGTGCTGGCCCTCCGCGACTGATGCTGGTGCGGCGCACCCCGCGCCGTGCCGAGCTGCTCCCCCTCCGCCAGGCCGCGGCCGGCGGCCGCTCCCCGGGTGGGCCACTGGCCCGGACGTTGCATCGGAAGCGGCGGCGCGCGGTCCACCCCGCTCCGGCACCTTGCCGCCCTGCAGCAGCACTTTGCCGCCCCGCGCGGAGGCGGCGCGGCTTCGCAGAGGCGGGTGCCCCCGCCGCCCCACGAGGCGAGCCCGCCGGGGCCACATGCAGCTCTGAGAGGATGATGAAGCGTCTGTTGATGACCGGGATCCGGCCCGGCGGCGAGACCCGCTACGCCTGCCGCATCCATCCCAATGCCGAGAGCCCGTTCCCCCCTCTGCTCATCCACGCAACCCTGCGCGAGCTGCGGCAGTGGATCGAGCACCGGCATGCAACCCCGTCCGGGCCCCGGGCCCTTTCCCGCCCCGTCCTGCGCCTGGTGACCTGATACCATTTCCAAATCAGCAGTAGGAAGAATCCGCGTGCCTGAGGAGCCCTGCGGAGCAGGGCGTCTCGAAGGCCGCGGCCGACGCTCCGTGCCCTTCGAGACGCGCTTCGCGCTCCTCAGGGACACGGTATTTTCATCTCATTGAAGTGGAATTGGAATCAGGCACCCTGCGGGGCGTCCGCGCGCCGGCATGGCGCTCAGCGGCCGCAGGATGGGGGAATGGGCTCGAAGCGGGCCAGCCACGCGCCGAGGTTCTGCCGCACGTCGTCGCCCAGCACTCCCAGCACCACTTCGATGTCCGCGCCGCGCAGCTCGGCGAGGCCGCGCCCGCGCACGCGCGGGTGGGGGTCGATGGTGCCGATCACCACGCGCCGGGGGCGCTTCGCTATGATCAACGCGGCGCAGGGCGGCGTGCGCCCGTGGAAGGCGCACGGCTCGAGCGTCACGAACAGATCACAGGCGGCGATGCTGTGGCCGCCGCGCTCCGCGTCGCGGATCGCCATCACTTCGGCATGGGCGCCGCCCGGGGGCTGCGTCGCCCCGCGGCCCACCACGACGCGGTCCCGCACGATGACGCAGCCCACGGCGGGATTGTCGCCCGTGGCGTCGGCCACGGAGAGCCCCAGCTCGAGCGCGAGGCGCATGTAGTGGGCGTCGTCTTCGGGCAAGGGCACCAAGGGAGATGGCACGGAGGGGGATGGCATAAGGGCGTGGGAGCGGGAATGCGGGCCGGCGCGGACCGCACGCGTCGGTCGCGGCCGGTGTGCCCGCGCGGCAGGCGCCGACGCGGGGACGCCGCGGGGCTCACCCGTCGAGGAAGCTGCGGATCGCCGGCGTCAGCTTGCGCACGATGATGTTGGGGATGAGGAAGAAGTCGTGGCCGTACTCCTCGTCGATCAGGCTGAATTGCACGGGCTTGTGGTGCACCCGCAGCGCGCGGTGGATATCCCGCGTGAGGTAGGGCGGAAACAGGTTGTCCCCCGTCGCCGCGATCAGCATCACCTTGGCCTGCACGCGCTCCATGGCGTGGGCCAGCGAGCCGTACCGCACCGCCATATCGAAGTGGGACCAGGTCTGCAACAGGTACAGCATCGAGTTCGCGTCGAAGTCCCTGGTGAACTGCTCCGACACCTTGTGCAGGTAGCTTTCGGCCTCGTGGAACATCTGCTGGTGGAACTGGGCATCGGAGTATGGCTCGCGGCGGCTGCGGTGGTACTTCTGGAACTTCTTCTCCATCATCTTGGGCGAGATGAAGGTGGTGAAGCCGATCATGCGCGCGATGGCCAGCCCGGCGGTGGGGCTCTTGCCGGTGGTGTGGTAGAGGCCGTTGTTGTAGTGGGCGTCCATCTGGATGGCATCGATCTGCGCCCGGTTGGTCATGATCATGAACTGGTTCGAGTAGGCGGAAGACGCCACCACGATCAGGCGCTCCACCATCTCCGGGAACAGCACGCCCCAGACCAGCACCTGAAAGCCGCCCATGCTGCCGCCGATCACCGCATGGAGGCGCTCGATCCCCAGCGCGTCGAGCAGCATCTTCTGGCTGCGCACCATGTCCTCGATGGTGACGATGGGAAAGTGCAGGCCGTAGGGCGTACCGGAATCGGGATTGATCGAGGCCGGCCCGCTCGTGCCGCCGCAGCCGCCCAGCGTGTTGATGCACATCACGTGGTAGCGGGTGGTATCGATGGCCTTGCCCGGCCCCACCATGGCGCCCCACCAGGAGCGGCGGTAGTCGTCCGGGTGGCCGGGATCGGTGGCATGGGTGTTCCCCGAGAGCGCGTGGCAGACCAGGATGGTCGGATGGGCCCGGTCGCCCCACTCCTCGTAGCCCACCTCCAGCACCGGGATCGTCTCCGTCTTGCCCATGTAGGGCGTCTCGAAGACGAATGGCGCGTTGAAGGTGTGCACCTGCGCTTGGGGGTGCCGGTTCAGCGCAATCTCGTACGACATGGATCCCCGTGGCTGTCGCCGGAACGGGCGGCTCCGCGCGCCGCGCCGGAGGGGCGAGCGCAGCGCCATGGTAATGCCTCGGCCCTGCAAATAAAAGGGGCGCTCCTGTCGCGCCGGATTTTGCAGCGTCGTCGCACGCTGATCGGCGGCCCGGATGGGCCCAGCCTGGGCGGGTTCGTCCGCCCGGCCACCATCGTCCTCGCGAGAGTTCGAGCCGGGGAAACCCTGGCCGCTGCCCTTCTTTGATCGGATACGTTTCCACGAGGTCTCGGGCGAGGCATCGCTGCGCTTCCCCGAGGACCATCTGCAGGGCAAGGCACGCCTGGCTTCGCACAGCGGCGTCCCCTCTTGCCACACCGCCGATGACGCTCCGCCAGCGAGCCCGGACGAAAGTCCCCCACCCGGGACAACCGCGCCCTCAGCGCAGCGCATTGCCTGCGCATTTCCTCCACGCGACCGGCTGGGTGTGCCATGGCCTGTCCTCCCTGACAATTCGTTACGCCGTCAGATTCATGCCAGAATCTCCCGCCCCATCATGCTTCCTCGCAACCATGTCGTGCACCCGAGGCCCAGGCGCGACTTGACCCTCGCCGCCCGGGCCGATTAACATGAAAGATTGGCGCTGCGGGAGCCGCCGAGGGGGACGGCTCGCGGGGCCGCGGGGGGCAAAGGGCACACGCACCATGGCGACATCCACGGGCAGGCGCACCACCATGGTCAGTCCGCCCGTCGAGGCCACCAGGGGCCCCGACGGCTCGCTGCTGCTGGTGACGCGGGGCCTGGGGGCGGAGCCGGCTGCGGGGCGGCTGCTGCGCGGCCTGACGCCGTTCCTGGACGAGCAGGACGCGCTGAACGTGTTCCTGTTCGCTGAGCGGAAGCGGCGGGAGCCCTGGCGCGGCGGCGAGACGGTGGTGGCCTACCAGGAGCTGGTGCACTGGCGCCGCGACGGGGCCATCGGCGTCTACCGCGGGGTGAGCCTGCCCGGCCACGCAATCCAGCCCGGCGAGGTGCAGCAGGCGTTCCAGTACGAGCCTGCTGGGATCATCGAGTGGGCCGCCCGGCGCGGGGAGGCGGCGATCATCTCCAGCGCGGCGCCGCTCGAGCTGACCGCCTGCACCATCGCCAAGCCCTGGGGTCGCGAGATCTGGTTCACCGGCATCGAGCAGCGCGGCGTGTGCGGCGTGCGCGGAGCCGCCGGCGACACGGAGCTGCCCTACGCACTCGGGCTGTTCCCCATGCCGCTGGTCGGCGAAGGCGTGCAGGCGCCGATCCTGCTCAAGATCCTCGACCCCTGGCCCGATCCGGTGCTGGGCGACCTGTACCTCGAGGTGCACCGGGAGAAATGGGAGACCTACATCGTCTCCCGCGTGGCGCGCGGCGCCTGGCCCGACGGCGTGGGACTCCTGCGCGCAGGGCTGAACCGCGACGTGCTCGCCGCCCACCGCAGCGCCGACCCGGAGGGCTGGGAGCGCAAGCTGGTGGCGGAGATGCGGGAGGCCATCGGCGCCTACGAGCAGGTGCGGCGCCGCATCGATGCGCTGCTGGACGGCCTCCGCGCCCAGCGCGGTCTGCCCAGGGACGAGCCGGAGCCGCCCGAGCCCCTGCGCGCGTTGCTGGCCGAGGTGCCTGCCGGGCTGCGCGAGGAGGAGGCGAGCCTGCGCGCCGCCGTGGAGGCGTTCCTGGGCAAGGTCAGCCTGCGCGAGGGCGACGTGGTGGCGCTGCCGCCGGGCGTGCTGCACTCGCTTCAGCACGGGATCGAGGTGGTCGAGTTCCAGACCCCCACCTACGAGCGGCTGATCGCGATGTTCGCGCAAAAGGTGGTCACGCAGCCCCACTGGGATACCGAGCAGGCGCTGGACTGGATGCACAAGGCGCCCTTCGAGCCCGTGCCGCCGCGGCGGCTGCTGGAGGAGGGGGGCGTGGCCTCCGAGCGGGTGGTGGACTTCCCGCAGTTCCAGGTGGATCGCTACCGGATGGTGCCGGGCAGCACCTTTTCCGGCAAGACGGAGGGTCAGGGCGCCTACCAGCTGGTCTTCGGCACCCAGGGCCGGGGACAGGTGGTGCTGCCTGGCGGCGGCGTGACGGCGGTCGTTCCCAAGCAGGCCCTGCTGCTGCCCGCCGAGTTGGGGGCGTACCAGATCCAGACCGGCGCCGAGGGCTGCGGCTTCCTGCTGGCGTTTCCGCGCCGGTCGCTTCCGGTCGGGCCCGCGAAGGCGCCCAAACCCGCGCCCGACATGACGCTGGCGTATTGAACCCTCGGGGCGCCGCCCGCGCGCCCCCAGCCCGCTCCCCCCAGCACCGAGGCACGCCGGTGAAGTCTCCCGCCCCGCTTGGCGCGCACCCGGGCTGGCGCAGGCCTCACGCCGGCTTGCGGCGCTATGCGGAACTGGCCCCGCTGCGGCCCGGCGATCGGGTGGCGCTGGTCTCGCCGAGCAGCCACCAGGGCCGGGCCAACGCCCACGGCCTCGGGCAGGCGCTCGAGATACTGCACGGCTGGGGACTCGCGGTGGAACCGCCGGAGGAGGCGCAGCATCTCTACCTGGCGGGGCCGGACGACCTGCGCGCCGGGCGCTTCCAGCTCGCGTACACGGATCCGGCCGTGCGGGCGCTGTTCATCGCGCGGGGGGGCTACGGCGCCTCGCGCATGCTGCCCCATCTCGATCCCGCCCCGCTCGCGGCCGCCGGCGCGAAACCCGTGGTGGGGTTCAGCGACGCCACGGCGCTGTTCGCCTGGCTGCACCGCATGCTGGGCACGCAGGCGCTGCATGCGCCCTGCCTGGCGGCGCCGAGCCTGCTCGATGCGCCCCGGCGTGCCGAAAGCCTCGCGGCGCTGCGCCGGGCGCTGTTCGAGCGCCCCTGGGCGCCGCGCTTCGAGGCGGACGTGCTGCACTGGCCGCGGGGAGGCGCGCCGGAACCCGGCGGACCCGTGCTGGGCGGCTGCCTGTCGGTGTGGCTGACGACCCTCGGCACCCCCTGGGAGGTGCCCGCGCGCGGCGCGATCCTGTTCTTCGAGGATACCGACGAGGCGCCCTACCGGGTGGACCGCCTGTTCACCCACCTGCGCGCGGCGGGGCGGCTGGAGGGGGTGCGGGCGCTGGTGCTGGGCCACTTCCTGCGCTGCGATGGCGACCCGCCCGGGCTGCTGGAGCAGGTGCTGCGCGACCTGTTCGGCGACGCGCCTTTCCCCGTGGTGCGCGGCCTGCCGGCGGGCCACGGCGACCCGAACCTGCCCCTGCCGCTCGGACGGCGGGCGCGGCTGCGGCTGGCGGGGTCGGCAGCGGCGGCCGGCAGGGCCGTGCTCACGTTCGAGTGAGCCCCGGCGGAGACCGCGCCGCTGCACCGGCGTGCGATCCTGCACCGGCACGACGGCACAACGGCGGAGGCTCCCTTGGCCAAGGTCTACGCGTTCGACTTCCAGGTGCGGGACTATGAGCTGGATCAGTACGGCGTGGTCAACAATGCCGTCTACCTGAACTACCTCGAGCACACACGCCACGAGTTCCTGATCGGGCTGGGGATCGACCCGGCCGCGGTCGCCCGCTCGGGCATGGCCCTGGCGCTCTCCGCCATCGAGGTGCGCTTCCGGGCGCCGCTGCGCTCGCGCGAGCCGTTCCGGGTGTACCTCTCCATCGCCGCCATCGCGGGCGTCCGGGTGACGATCCGCCAGCGCATGGTCGCGCTGCCCGCGGAATCGCCCGTGCTCGATGCGCTGGCCGTGGCGGTGTTCCTCGACGAGCGCCACCGCCCCGTGCGCCTGCCGAGCGAGCACCGCCGGCGCTTCGCCGAGTACCTGGAAGCCGCCGGCCAGGGCTAGCCGCGCCGACCCGGCCCCGCGCAGCCGCGGCAGGCGCCCGCGCAGGCGGTCGCACAGGCTGGGGGGCGGCAGGCTCGCCGGACGATGTCACCACGCCGTCCGATGTAGTGACCCAATCTGGCTGAATCGAGCGGGCTTTCGCCACAGCCTCACCCCCCGCCGCTGGTGCGGCGTCCCCACCCCTGCCCCTCCCCACCCTGTGGGGCGGGGTGATGGCATCCCGCGCGGGTGGCCGATCCGGTGCTCCCGCACTCTCCCCCCGAAAAGGGTGGGCCGGGGTGGGTGAGGCCGCCCGCGGAGGCGCATGTGTTCAGACTGAGCCACCGCGCCCGCCGGGAAAGTGGGTCAGTTTGGTGGTATCGAGCGGGCAGGTACCGCAGCCTCACCCCCGCCGCTGGTGCGGCGTCCCCACCCCTGCCCCTCCCCACCCAGTGGGGCGGGGTGATGGCATCCCGCGCGGGTGGCCGATCGGGTGCTCCCGCACTCTCCCCCGAAAAGGGTCGGCCGGGGTGGGTGAGGCCGCCCGCGGAGGCGCATGTCTTCTGACTGAGCCACCGCGCCCGCCGGCTCGTTGTTGCTGGGGCGGCGCGGGGGAGTTATCGTAGTAGGATACGGACCAGCGATCGGTCGAAGCGGTCTGCCGTTCGGGCGCGACGTCTGCGGGCGGCGAGGGGGGGGCCGGCGCCCGGCGCCCCCCGGTGTGCCCACAGTGTCGATGCGGGGATGATGGCGACCAAGGCAGCCGAGACAGCCCAGCCCCAGACGGCGCAGGGCAGCGAGATCGAGCAGCTCGCCGTGCGGCAGAACCACCTGCTGCAGACGCTGATCGACATCGGCCGGATCATCACGACCTCCCACGGCCTGGACGAGACGCTCCAGCACACGGTGGACCTCATCGCGGAGCGGATGGGGGTCGATGTCTGCTCCATCTACCTCTACAACGACGAGCAACGGCTGCTCGAGCTGAAGGCCACCCACGGGCTCCATCCGGGCGCGGTGGGCAAGGTCAGCATGCCCGTCAACGAGGGGCTGGTGGGGCTGATCGTCGAGGACAACCGCGTCGTCAACGTCACCGACGCGCCCTCGCATCCCCGCTTCAAGTACTTCCCCTCGATCAACGAGGAGCGGCTGGCCTCGTTCATGGGCGTGCCGCTGATCGAGTACCGGCGCACGCTCGGGGCGCTCTGTCTCCAGAACCAGGAGGACCGGCTCTTCACGAAGGACGAGGAGAACCTGCTGCTCACCATCGCCTCGCAGATTTCGGGGCTCGTCTCGAAAGCGCTGGTCGTCCACCGCATCCAGGAGGCGGCGGGGCGGGCGGCCACCAAGCAGCGCCGGCAAGGCTCCTACCAGATGCAGGGCATCCCCATCGCCCCGGGCCAGGCGCAGCACCGTGCCGTGCTGCTGAAGCGGCGCGAGATGGACGAGCCGCAGTACGCCCGCACGGCCTCGGCCGAGGAGGAGCTGCGGGCGCTGCACCAGGCGCTCGAGCGCTCCATCCAGGAGATCATCGAGCTGATCCGCGAGGTCTCCCGGCGCGCGACGGAGCAGGACGCGGCCATCTTCCACGCGCACCTGTTGTTCCTGGAGGATCGCACCTTCATCCAGAAGTTCGAGCACGAGATCGCGCAGGGGGCGTCGGCGGCCTGGGCCGTGTCCCACGTCGTCAAGGAGTATCTCAAGGCGTTCAAGGGCATCGACGACCCCTACCTGCGCGAGCGGGCGGTGGACGTGGAGGACGTGGGCACGCGGGTGCTGCACCACCTGGGGATGCACACGGGCCCGCGCGTGCGCATGGATGTCGAGGGCATCCTGGTGGCCGAGCTGCTGACCCCGAGCGATACTGCCCAGCTCGACCCGACCAAGGTCAAGGGCATCATCACCTCGCTGGGGGGCCACGTCTCCCACGCGGCGATCCTGGCGCGCAGCCTGCGCATCCCGGCCGTGACCGGGATCGAGAACCCCACCGAAACGCTGCTGGAAGGGGAGCCGGTGCTCGTCGATGGCGATGCGGGCGTGGTGTTCGTCAACCCCGCCGAAAGCGTGGGCATCCAGTATCAGCGCTACCAGGAGACCCGCCGCGCCTACCTTTCCCACCTCGATGAGCTGCGCGACGTGCTCTGCGCCACGCGCGACGGCCACCGCATCTCGCTCAAGGCCAACCTGGGGCTGCCCCAGGACCTGGACGATTTCGACCGCTACGCCGCCGAAGGGGTGGGGCTGTTCCGCACGGAGATCTTCTACCTGATGCGCGACGTGCGTCCCACCATTGCCGATCTGGAGGCCAACTACGGCCGGGTGCTCGAGGTGGCGCGCGGGAAGCCCGTCATCATCCGCACGCTCGATCTGGGGGGGGACAAGTTCCCCAGCTATCTCGATTTCCCGAAGGAGGAGAATCCGTTTCTCGGCTGCCGCTCCATCCGCTACCAGCTCAGCCGCACCTGGCTGCTGCGGGATCAGTTGAAGGCGATCCTGCGGGTGGCCCACCAGGGCGACGTGCACCTGATGTTCCCCATGATCAGCCACATCGAGGAGCTGCACGAGGTGCGCCGCATCTACGAGGACTGCCGCGTCGAGGTGGCCAACGATCTCGGCCGCGCGCTGCCCAAGCTGCCGATCGGGATGATGTTCGAGGTGCCCTCGGCGGTGCTGATGTGCGAGCTGTTCGCCGGCGAGGTGGATTTCTTTTCCATCGGCAGCAACGACCTGACCCAGTACGTGCTGGCGGTGGACCGCAACAACCCCCACGTCAGCAACCTGTACGATCCGCTGGACCCCGCCGTGCTGATGATGATCAAGCGCGTCATCGATACGGCGGCCAAGTACGGCAAGCCCTGCGAGCTGTGCGGAGAGATGGCCTCCGACCCCGAAGGCTGCCTGGTGCTGGTGGGCATGGGGCTGCGCGAGCTGAGCATGAATTCGCCCCTGATTCCGCTGGTCAAGGACCGGCTCTCCAAGATCACGCTGGCGGAAATGCAGGATCTGGCGCGGATCGCCATGAACTCGACCACCGCCGAAAACGTCCGGCGCAACATCCAGCGCTTCATCCAGCACTGAGCCGCCTTCCGCCGCCGTCGCCGCCCATGAGCGCACCCTCCAAGTCTCCCGCGCGGGTGAGCCTGCTCTACGGCAACCAGGCCTATCTCAGGGAGCAGCGCGCCGCCGAGCTGACGGAGCGCATTCTCGGCGACGCCCCCCGCGATTTCGCCCTGCATCGCTTCGACGCCGAAGAGCTGCTCAAGGGTGGCGGCGCGGAGGGCTCCGGCGAGCGCGTGGACGCGTTCGAGGAGGCCTGCGCCACCCCGCCCTTCCTCTGCGAGCGCTACCTCCTGCGGCTGGACCGCGCCGAGCACGTCAAGGCCCCGGCGCGCGGGGTGCAGGCCCTGCGGCGCGCGCTGGCGGAGCTGCAGGTGGCGCGCACGCGCTTCGAGGGCGACGACGTGTGGGCGCTCGACGAGGCGCTGCTCCCCGCAGAGCCGCGCGGGGTGCGGGTGCGGGTGGCCGATTGGGTGGCTTCGGTCGAGCCGGCCCCGGGCGGCCACGCGCGGATCGGGCTGGCAGCCACCGCCGAGGGCCAGCGCTTCCTGGTGGCTGAGGGCGATACGCGGCAGGTGCTCGACCTGCGGGCCTTCCTGCGGGCGTGCCTCAGGGGACGCATCGCCTTCGCCGACGAGCCGGCGCCGGCGCCACCCGCCGCGGGCGGGGGCGCTCCGGCCGAGCGGCTGCAGCGCCTGCTCGAGCGGGTCATCGCCGGGCCGCCGCCGGGCTGCTGGCTGCTGCTGACCTCGACCGTCGCGCGCGAGCGCGAGCTGCCCGCGGCGCTGTTGCAGGCGCTCAAGCAGCATGGCGCCATCGAGAAATTCGTCACCTACGAGGATTACCTGCCCGCGGAGTGGGTGATCGCGCAGGCCGCCGCGCTCGGCCTGCGGCTCGACCGCGCGGGCGCGATCGCACTCGTGCGCGCCATCGGTAACGACCTGGCCACGCTGGCCCAGGAGCTGGAGAAGCTGAGCCTGCTGTTCGGCGAGGGCGCGCGGCCCGGCGCCGCGGAACTGCGGGCCGCCCTCCACGCCACCAGTCGCGGCTCGCTGTTCCAGATCACGGAACGCCTGGGCAACCGCGACTTGAGCGGGGCGCTGGCCGTGTTCGAGCCGTTCCTGGAGGATTCGCCCCAGGGCCACCCCATGCTGATCGGCGTGCTGGCGCGGTACTTCCGCCAGCTCCACCAGGTGCAGGCCCTCGCACGCCAGGGCGTGACCGGCACCGACGCGGCCACCGAGCTCAAGCTGCCGCTGTTCATCGCGCGCAAGCTGACGAGCCAGGCGGCCCGCTACGCCCCCGCCGAGCTCGGGCGCGTGCTGCAGGCCTTGGCCTGGCTGGACGTGGCGGCGAAACGCCACGGCGGCCTGACGGGCGTGATGTTCCGCGACCTGCTCCAGGCCATTTGCAGCGGCTCGCTCCGGTCGCGCCCGTTCTCGTCCGCCTGGCGGTAGGTAGCGAGGCAGCTTGAACACGAGCCCCTGTGCCGGCGGCCTCACCCTCCCCGGCCCTCCCTCTCCTGGTGGAGAGGGAGGGTGCCGCGAACCGGCCACCGGCAAGGGCTGAAGGAGCCCCCTCTCCCCCAGGAGAGGGGGCAGCCGCGCCAGCGGCGGGGGTGAGGCTGCGGCGAAAGCCCGTTCGATTCGGCCAAACTGACTCACCGCCTGGCGTTAGCGGGGCTTGCGCCGGCGGCGGCGATGGCGCACCATCGCCCGTTGAGCCTGCGCGGGGCCTGGCGGGCTCCGCTGCGCGCGCCGCCGTGCCTGCCGCGCCCCATCCCGCGGTCCGTCGCCGTCTATCCAGCCGCTCCGCCGATTCCCGTGCCGACGCCCTCAGCCGCCGATCCGCCGCCCACCAGTTCCGCCGACCGGGCGGGGGCGGCGGTGCCCGGCAGCGCCCACACCAGCGAGGGCGAGGCCATCTACGGTCACGCGGGGGTGGTGACGTTCTTCACCCTGCTCTCGCGGCTGCTGGGCATGGTGCGGGACCTGGTGGTGGCGCACCGCTTCGGGGCGAGCGGCGCCACGGACGCCTGGGTGCAGGCGTTCCGCGTGCCCAATGCCCTGCGGCGGCTCACCGCCGAAGGCTCGATGACCATTGCCTTCATCCCGATCTACGTGCGCGTGCGCGAGCGGAGCGGCCCGGCCGAGGCCCATGGCTTCGCGCGGCGGGTGCTGGGGCTGGTGCTGGCGGCCACCCTGCTGCTCACGGGGCTGGGGATGGCGTTCAGCCACCAGCTGACCGTGTGGTTCTCGCCGGGGTTCATCGCGGAGCCGGTCAAGTTCGAGCTGACGGTGTGGCTGACGCGCTGGACGTTCCCCTACCTGGTGCTGGTCTCGGCGGTGGCCTGGGCCATGGGCATCCTCAACGCCGAGCGGCGGTTCGTCGCCCCCGCCGCAGCGCCGATCCTGCTCAATCTCGGCATCATCGCCGCGGTGCTCGGCTTCAGCGGCTGGGCGGCCGAGCCGGTGCGCGTGATCGCCTGGGGCGTGCTGGCGGGCGGCGCGGCGCAGGTGGCGCTCCAGGTGCCCTCGCTGCTCGCGGCCGGCCTGCCGCTGCTGCCGCGGCTCGGCTGGGCCGACGCCCGGGTGCGGGAGCTGTTCCGGCTGCTGTTGCCCTCCCTGTTCGGCGTGGCGGTCTATCAGTTGAACATCGTGATCCTGGGCGTCATCGCCAGCTACCTGCCGACCGGGCAGATTTTCCACTACTACAACGGCACGCGGCTGACCGAGCTGGCGCTGGGGCTGTTCACCTTCGCCTTCACCACCGCCGGCTTCCCCACGCTGAGCGAGCATCAGGCCCGCCAGGAGTGGTCGCGCATGGCGGAGACGGTGCGCCTCACCTGCGCGGCGGTGCTGTACACGACCCTCCCGGCGATGGCCGGGCTGATCGCCGCCGCCCCCGCGATCGTGGCCATGCTCTACCTGCACGGCGCGTTCACGGCGGCCGACGTGGCGAGCACGGTCACTACGCTGCAACTGATGGCGCTCGGGCTGCCCACCATCGCCGGGACGCGGGTGCTGGTGCCGGTGTTCTATGCCTTCGGCGATGCCCGCACGCCCGTGCTGGTCTCGGCGGCGACGCTCGTCGTCACCTGCACGCTCGGCTGGTGGCTCAGCCTGCGCTGGCAGGTACAGGGGCTCGCGCTCGGGCTCAGCGCAGGCACGTGGTTCCAGTACGGGGCGCTGGCGTGGGCGCTCCAGCGGCGCCGCAGGCTGCCGGCGCCCTGGTTCCCCTGGCGCTCCTGCGGCCTGCAGGCGCTCGCCGCCCTCGCCGTCGCCGGCGTCGCGTATGCGATCGGCGGCCTCGGCGCGTGGAGCCGCGGGGCGCTGCTGGGGTGGAACTGGCTGGTGCTCGGCGCGCTGCTGGCCGCGTCGGTGGGGGTCTATCTGGGGATCACCCTGCTGCTGCGCGAGCCGCAGGCGGGGTACTGGGTCAAGCTGGCGGCCCGGGTGCTGCGGCGCTTCCGCAGATAGGCCGCCGGCGCCGGCGGCCGCACCTGAGCCCGCGATCGCACGCCGCGGCGGCCGCGGGGCTGGAGCCGCCGACTCGCCGGAGACACGAACGGCCGCGGCGCCATGCGGCACGACTCGCACACCTCTCGACTGCATTTCCTGAGATCACACGATGGCGAACGCCCTCCCCTCTCCGCGCGGCCTGGTCTTCGACCTCGATGGCACGCTGGTGGATACCCTGCCCGACCTGGCCACGGGCGTGAACCTGACGCGCCAGAGCTACGGCATGGCTCCCCTGCCGAATGCGGACATCTATCTCGCCATCGGCGACGGCGCCGCGGTGCTGGTGGCCCAGACCGTGCCCCGCCCGGACGACCAGCGCGACGAGGCCTATCGGCGCTTCCTGGCCTTCTACAACCAGCACCTGCTTGATTCGAGCCGGCTGCACGCGGGAGTGGAGGCGGTGCTGCGCCACTACGGCGACCGGGTGCTGGGGGTGGTCACCAACAAGCCGCAACTGGAGACCGAGCGCATCCTGGCCGGCCTCGGCATCGCCGGCTGCTTCAAGCTCGTGCTGGGGGGCGATGCCCTGCCGCGGAAGAAGCCCGACCCGCTGCCGCTGACGCACTTCCTCGTGCGCTTCGGCCTGGCGCCGCGCGAAGCGGTCATGATCGGCGACGGCTATCACGACATCCGCGCCGGCAAGGCGGCCGGGACGATGACGGTGGCCGTCACGACCGGCGTCCAGAGGCGTCCCGCGCTCGCAGCGGAGCATCCCGATCACATCATCGACCGCATGGATCAACTGTTCGAGCTCTTCGCCTGACGCGCCCGGCTTCTCACCGGCGCGGGGGTTCGGCAAGGGGCATGGTTCTTGTATTTCCCTGGGTCAACCGGCAGCGTGTTCCGCCGGGGGATCAGACAGGGAGCGTCCGGCCATGCAGATCAATTCCACCACGGTGACCCCCGGTTCGAACACGCCGAACCGCATGCCGGATCCGAACGTGCTCGCCTACCGGCAGAACCAGGCGCCTGCCGAGTCCAACGGCGAGGGTCGAGCCATCAAGCTGGAGATCGCCACGCCCGGCTTTGCGCCGAGCGCGTATGGCCTGATGGTCTCGCGGCTGGAAAGCCTCGTGAACCGCAACGCGGTGGACGAGCCCTCCCTGGAACGGCTGCGCGCCCACATCGCCCAGCGCATCGGCGCTCTCGGCGAGGACTCGCGCCGGGCGCTCGCGGCCCTGGCCGAAGCCCACGGGGTGCAGGCGCCGCGCGCGGCGCAGGTGCCGGCCCGCCTGCAGGAGCTGCTCCGCAATCCCGCCCAGGCCAAGACGGCGCTCGCCCTGCTCAAGGACACCGCCTTCGCGGCGCTGATGAAGGACCAGCCTCGCGTCCGCACCTACGGCCCGCAGGGGCTGATGCGCGCCTCGTGACGTCCGCAGGGATTCCAGTTCCAAATCATCAGATCATTCCCGCTGACTCGTCAGGGGCTCCGCCCCCGACGCCCCCGCTGGAGCCGAGGGCCCCAGGCCCCGACAGGCGCCTGCGGCGCGCTCGCGCGCCACGGGCGCACTCCATGGGTGCAGGCAGCCTTGCTGCCCGCAAGGAGGTAGAGGTACCGGAAAGTGGCGGCGCAGAACAGGGCGGCGCCCTTCGTCCTCCGCGCAATGAACGCATTCTCGAAACCGTGGAACGATTCCGGGGCGGTACGGGCGAGAATCAGCCGGAGCGCTTGTCGTGGATGTGGTCGAGGAACTCGACCGAGCTGACGGCCTTGATGGCGGGGCGCAGGCGCAAGACGGCCTGGGTGCGGATCTGGCAGACGCGGGATTCGGTGAGCCCCAGCACCTGGCCGATCTCCTTCAGGTTCAAGCCGTCGTTGTAGTAGAGCGAGAGCACCAGGCGCTCCTTCTCGGGCAGCCGGGCGATGGCGTCGCGCAGCCGGGCGCGCAGCTCGTCTAGCGCCAGCACGTCGAGCGGGTCGGAGCAGGACGGGTCTTCGAGCACGTCGAAGATGGTGCCGCTGCTGCCGTCGTCGGTGTAGTCCTGCAGCTCCTCGATGGAGAGCAGCGGCGCGGTGCGCGCCTTGAGCAGCAGGTCGTGGTACTCGTTCAGCGAGAGGCCGAGCGCGGCGGCGATCTCGGGCTCCTCGGCGTGGCGCCCCGTCTGGGCCTGGATCGCCTGCTGGGCCTGGGCGATGCGGTCGGCGTTCTCGCGCACCGAGCGCGGGATCCAGTCGCAGGCGCGCAGGTCATCCAGCATGGCGCCGCGGATGCGGAACTCGGCGTAGGTGCGGAACTGGGCTTCCCGGGTCGGGTCGTATTTCTCGATGGCGTCGAGCAGGCCGATCATGCCGGCCTGCACCAGGTCTTCCCTGTCGAGGTGGTCGGGCAGGCGGGCCGCGAGCCGGTTGGCGATCTGCTTCACCATCGGCGCATACTCCAGCACCACCTCTTCCCGGCTCTTACCCCGGTAGGCGCGCTGTGCGTAGGTGTTGATCATGGGCCAACACTCCCGGCCTGCGCCGTCATCGGCATGAGGGGACCCGGCAGACGCAGCAAGGGCAAATCGGGCGTGCCTCGACCGCGGCTGCTACCTGACCTTCTGCCAATGCAATAAGCGGTCCCAGAAGCTGGCGGGCTTCTCGGCGGGGGCGGGGGCCGGCGCGGAGACGTGGGCGGGGGTACTGGCGCCGGCGCGGTCCAACCGCGCGGCGATCTCGCTGAGGCTCTTGCCGGCGGGGGAGGCGGGGTAGAGCTCGATCAGCGCGCGCTGCTGGCGCACGGCCTTGCGCAGGTTCGCATCGAACGGCACCGCCCCCAGGAAGGCCAGGTTCACCTGGAGGAACTGGGTGCAGACGCCGTTCAGCCGCTCGTACAGCGCGTCGCCATCGCGGGCGGAAATCACGGCGTTGGCGATCAGGCCGAAGTCGCGCAGGTGGTACTTGATGGCGAGCAGCTTCATCAGAGCATAGGCGTCGGTGATCGAGGTGGGCTCGGGGTTGGCCACCACGACCACCTCGTTGGCCGAGGCGTTGAAGCGCAGCACGTTCGACGAGATGCCGGCGCCGGTATCGATCAGCAGGTAGTCCAGGTCGTCCTCGATCCGGCTCAGCTCCTTGAACAGGAACATCTGCTGCTCGAACGTCATCTCCGAAAGCTCGCTGATGCCGGAGCCGGAGGGCAGGATGCGCACGCCCTCGGGGCCGGTCAGGATGATCTCCAGGATATCCTTGCGGCCGTTCATGACGTGCTCGAGGGTGTAGCGGGGGGTGAGCCCCAGCAGCACGTCGAGGTTCGAGAGCCCCATATCGGCATCGAGCACCAGCACCTTCCGCCCCAGCCGGCCGAGGGCGAGGCCCAGGTTGAGCACGATGTTGGTCTTGCCGACCCCGCCCTTGCCGCTGGTGATCGAGATCACCCGCGGGCGGCCGGAGCGGGGCTTGGGCCCTGCCTCCTGGGCCCGCTGGCTCTTGACGATCTGGCGGAGTGTCGTGGCCTGATCCATGGAACCCGCGCGTGATGCGATCATCGGTCGGGCGGCATCCGTGCCGCGTGCACTCCGGGGTGCTGTCGTGGTGGCTGCGCTATTCGCCGCTGATGTTGAGCAGCAGGTCCACCAGGCGCTCCTTGGTGGCCGTCTCCAGATCTTCAGGCACTTTCTGGCCGGTGGTGAGGTAGGAGATGGGAAGCTTGAAACGGATGGCGTGGTTGAAGATCGGTCCGAACAGGGTGCTCTCGTCGAGCTTGGTGAACACCACCGAGGAAAGGGGAATCTCCCCGAAGCGGCGCGTGATCTCGGCGAGATCGGAATCCTTGGTGGTGGCGCTCAAGGTCAGCGTGACCTCGATCTCGCGCTCGTCCGCGAGCAGATGGCGGATTTCCGACATCTGCAGGTCGTCGCGCTGCGAGCGGCCGCCCGTGTCGATGAAGATCACGTCGGCCTGGCCGAAGTTGCCGATCGCCATGCGCAGCTCGGCCTTGCTGCTCACCACCGTGATCGGCACCCCCATGATCTTCGCATAGACCTTGAGCTGCTCGACGGCCGCGATCCGGAACGTGTCCACGGTGATCAGGGCGACGTTGCGGCGGTGCTTGAGCAGTTGCTCGGAGGCCAGCTTGGCCACCGTGGTGGTCTTGCCCACCCCGGTGGGGCCGACCAGCCCGAAGATCTTCTGGCGGTGCGGTTCGGGCTGGATGCCCCCCGTGACCTTGACGATCTTCATCAGCATCCGCGCCACGAAGATCTTGACGTAGGCGAAGTCGTCGATCTGGTTGGCCGGAATGGTCTTCTGCGATTCCTCGACCAGGCGCCGGGCGAACTTCTCCTCCAACCCGTTGAACACGAGCTGCTGGTAGAGCACCAGCAGGTTCTCGGGCAGGTCGGCCTCGCGCAGCCCCGCGGCATGGGCCGACATGGTCTGCATCATCTGGCGCAGATCCGTCAGGTCGCGCCGGATCTGCTGGAGGGAGGCTTCGTCCTGCAACTGGTGGCGCTGCGATTCGCCCACGAGCTGGAGCATGCCGCGCAGCTCCTGGATATCCTCATGCAGGGGGGCGATCAGGGAGTGGGTGTCGCTGCGGTTCTGCACCAGGAACTGGCGCACCAGCTCGCTTTCGCCGGGTTCCCCGCCGGCGGCGGCGCGCCCCTTTCCGATGCGGCCGCGCAGGTTCTGCAGGTTGGCCAGCAGCGCGCTGCCTTCCTCGCTGCCGTCATCGAGGTCGCGGGCGGCCGTCACTTCGAGCATGGGCTTGCCGAACAGCCCGAACGCGCCGACGCCGCCGCGCACCTTGCGGGTGGAGAGGATCACCGCATCGCCACCCAGGTCCTTCTTGACCTTGGCGAGGGTCTCCTGCATGTCGGCCCCGCGAAAGCGCTTGATCTGCATCGTCAGCCCATGGGGTCAGGGACGGTTCGCGGGTCCCCCGCCGCATCAGCCCACGACGCCGAGGGACTCCAGCCTGACGTCGTGCGCGATCTCGTTGTGGGAGAGCACCACCAGATTCGGAATGAACCGCTCCGTCAGCCGCTTCACGTGCGGCCGGATCAGCGGCGAGCAGAGCAGGATCGGCTGGTAGTTGAACACCGTGAAGCGCTCGAGCTGCGCCTCGATGCCGTGGATGATGGTCTGCGCCATCTCCGGATCGAGCCCCAGGTACGTGCCCTGCGGCGTATTCTGCACCGCGTTGGCGAGCTGATCCTCGTACTCCTGCGAGAGGGAGACCAGCGGCAACGTGCCGTCGCCGGTCTGATACTGCCGGGTGATGGCGCGGGCCATCGCCTGCCGGACGTACTCGGTGAGCAGGTCCGGGTCCTTGGTCATCGTGCCCATATCGGCCATGGTCTCCAGGATCGTGTGCAGGTCGCGCACGGAGACCCGCTCGCGCAGCAGATTCTGGAGCACCTTCTGCACCACGCCCAGGGGCAGCACGGCCGGAATCAGCTCCTCCACCACCTTGGGCTCGGTCTTGGCGAAGTTGTCCACGAGGCGCTGGGCCTCCTGCCGACCGAGGAACTCGGGCGCCTGGCGGCGGATGATTTCGGTGAGGTGGGTGGCCAGCACCGTCGGCACATCGACCACGGTGTACCCGGCGAACTGGGCGGCTTCCTGATCCTGCTTGGTGATCCAGAGGGCCGGCAGGCCGAACGCCGGCTCGATCGTATCGATGCCCGCGATCTCCGATTCCACGTCGCCCGTCTTCATCGCCAGCAGGTGATCGGGCATCACCTCGCCGCGCGCCACCTCGACGCCCTTGATGATGATCGAGTAGGCCCCGGGCGGCAGCTCCAGGTTGTCCTTGATGTGGATGGGCGGCACCACGAAGCCCATATCGAGCGCGATCTGGCGGCGGATGGACTTGACCCGTTCCAGCAGCTCGCCGTCCTGCTCCGCATCCACCAGCGGGATCAGCCCGTAGCCCATCTCGAAGCCCAGGATGTCGATCGGCAGCAGCCCTTCGATGTCCTCCGGCGCCTCCTCGGCCTCCTTGCGGGCCTGCTGGGCCTGCTGCTCCGATTCGACCCCCTTGATGCGCTCGCGGTTCTGCTTGATGAGGTAGGCCAGGCCGCCGGTGACCAGCGAGACCACCAGCAGCGGGAACGTGGGCATGCCCGGGATGATCGCGAATCCGCCCACCACCGCCGCGGCGATGCCGAGCGGGCGCGGGTTGCCGAGCAGCTGTTTCTTCAGGTCTTCGCTCAGCGCCTGCTCGATCGAGGCCTTGGTGACGGCGATCCCCGCGGCCACCGAGACGATCAGCGCCGGCATCTGGGCGACCAGGCCGTCGCCGACGGTCAGCACGGTGAAGGTGCTCACCGCCGCTTGCAGCGTCATGTCGTGCTGGAACATGCCGATCAGCAGGCCGCCCCCGATGTTCGCGGCGGTGATCACCAGGCCGGCGATGGCGTCGCCGCGCACGAACTTGCTGGCGCCGTCCATCGCGCCGTAGAAGTCGGCCTCCTGCTGGATGCGGGCCCGGCGGCGCTTGGCCTCCTTCTCGTCGACGATGCCCGCGTTGAGGTCGGCATCGATGGCCATCTGCTTGCCGGGCATCGCGTCCAACGTGAAGCGGGCGGCCACCTCGGCGATCCTGCCGGCCCCCTTCGTGATCACCACGAAGTTGATCAAGACCAGGATCAGGAAGATGATGATCCCGACCACGAAATTGCCGGCCACCACGAAATCGCCGAAGGAGCGGATCACCGCTCCCGCCGCGTTCAGCCCCGTGTGGCCGTTGCCCAGGATCAGCCGGGTCGAGGCCACGTTCAAGGAGAGCCGGAACAGCGTCGTGATCAGCAGCACGGTGGGAAACGCCGAAAAGTCCAGCGGATGCACCGTGAACAGCGCCACGAACAGGATCAGGATCGAGAGCGTGATGCTCAAGGCCAGCAGCAGGTCCAGCAACATCGGCACCAGCGGCAGCACCAGCACCATGATGATGCTCATCACGGCCAGCGCCAGCAGCAGGTCGGTGTTGCGTGAGGCGCGCGCCAGGAGCGGCGTCATGTTCGTCTGAGTGGCCATGAGTCCCCGAGCAGCCCTGGTTCCGCAACCGGAACGATTCGCTCACGTTAGCACACCGGGCGCTGTAACCAAAGCGTCTCACGCCGGCGGTGCGACTGTCTTGCCCTTGAGCCGGTAGACGTACGCGAGGATCTCCGCCACGGCCCGGAAGAATTCCTCGGGAATCTCCTGGCCGATCTCGACGTTGTCGTAGAGCTGGCGCGCCACCGGCGCGTTCTCGACGATGGGCACGTCGTTCTCGCCGGCGATCTGGCGGATGCGCTGGGCGAGGAAATCGGCGCCCTTCGCCGCCACCTGCGGCGCCGTCATGGCCTCGCGGTCGTAGATCAGCGCCACGGCGTAGTGGGTGGGGTTGGTGACGACCACGTCGGCCTTGGGCACCTTCTGCATCATGCGGGCGTTCGACATCTCGCGCTGCACCTGGCGCACGCGCGCGCGAATCTGCGGATCGCCTTCCGTCTGGCGCAGCTCCTCGCGCATCTCCTGCCGCGTCATCTTGAGGCGCTGCTCGAGCTGCCAGCGCTGGAACAGGTAGTCGAAGACGGCCAGCGCCACCATCGCCAGCGCCACGCGCCCGAACAGGGCGGCCAGCATCGAGAAGTTGAAGGCGAGGATGCCCTCGACGGTGAGGCTGGCCAGGGAGAGCATGGCCAGCAGGTGTTCGCTGAACGTCAGGTAGGTGATCGCACCGATCACTCCCATCTTGAACACGCTCTTGACCAGATCGGCCAACCCTTGCAGCGAGAACAGCCGCTGCAGGTTCCGGATCGGGTCCAGCCGTTCGGTCTTGAACGTGAACGGCACGATCAGCGGGCCCACCTGCAGCAGCCCCGCCAGCAGGGCCACGATCATGGCCACGCCCAGCACGCCGGCCATGGGCAGCGCGATGACCAGCAGCAGCCCCATGAACAGCCGGTACAGGCCGTCCACCGTCAGGTCGCTCCCGGCGAACTGCTGGAAGCCGACGCTCCACACCCGACCCACCTGCACCAGGCTGCGCTCGCCCAGCAGCATGAAATAGAGCGTGAGCGCCCCCAGCAGCGCGGCCGAATAGAACTCCCGGCTCACCGCGACCATGCCCTCCTTGCGGGCATCCTCGCGGCGCTTCTGGCTGGGGGCCTCGGTGCGCTCCTGGGCGCCGGCTTCGGCCATGGCTCTATCCGAGCGATCGCAGGGTCGCCTGCACCATGCCTTCCAGGCGTTGGATCAGCTCCGCGACCGCCTGGAGATAGAAGGGAAATCCCAGCGCCAGCAGCAGCAGACCCAGCCCGATGGTGAAGGGAAAGCCGACGACGAAGATGTTGACCTGGGGCACGGCGCGCGCGACGAGGCCCATGCTGAGGTTGGCCGCCAGCAGGGCCACCGTCAGCGGCGCCCCCACCTGGATGCCGATGATGAACAGGCTGCGCACGAGACTCACCACCTGCTCCAGCGCGGGCTGCCCCAACTGCATCCCGCCCACCCCGACCACGGCGTAGCTGCCCGCCAGGGTGCGGATCATCATGTGGTGGCCGTCCAACGCGGTGAAGAGCAGGAAGGCGAAGGTCGTCTGCACCTGGGCGATCAGCGGCACCTGCTCCTCCGAGGTGGGGTCGAAGACGTGGGCGATGCCGAGCCCCATCTGGAAACCCACCACCTCCCCCGCCAGTTGCACCCCTTCGAACAGCACCTGGGCGGCGAACCCGATCAGCAGGCCCACCGCCAGCTCGCCCAGCACCAGCAGCGTCAGCTGCGCGAGATCAGGGCTGCCGCCCAACCGGGGCGCCGCCAGCACGGGGTAGAACACCAGCGAGAGCAGGAAGCCGAGCAGAACCTTGACAACGGGCGGGATGGTCGCGTCGCTCAGCAGCGGCGCGGAGATCGTCACCCCGGAAATGCGGGTAAACACCAGGAAAAACCCGAGAAACTGGCCCGGGTTGAACTGCAGGAGGTTCGGCATCCGTGCTACCCCTCACCGGCGGCGGCCCCACCTCACCTCCCGTGGAGCGTGCCTGGGTGCTGCTCCCGCCGTTCATTCCATACCAGAAAAACGGATGGAAATTCAAGCAACATCGGGCTGCCCAACGCCTGGCCGCAACCGGGCTCGGGCGTCGCGTTTTCACCCAGCGTCCACCCAGGGGTGCGGGCGGCGCTCAGAGCTTGATGCGCACCTCGGTGATGCGCAACACGGTCAGGGGGTCGCCGGGGGGCACCACGATCGGCTCGTAGGCGGGGTTCATCGGCTGGAGGATCACCGCGCCCCCCGCCTGGCGGTGGTAGGTCTTGACGGTGAACTCGTCCTCGCCGGAGCGGGCCAGCACGATCTTGCCGTTGTGCACAGGAGCCTCGGGCGAAACGAGCAGCAGCGCCCCCGGCACGATGTTGCCGCCGAGCATGCTCTCCCCCTCGGCGATCACGAAGAACGCATCCTTGTCGCCCTCGTCGACCGGCTCGTAGCGCTCCGTTTCGGAGACGTACGATTCGAGCCAGGCGCCGCAGGCCGCGCGCCCCAGCACCGGGGCCAGCCGCGTCCCTTCGATGGCGGTCGCGGCGCCCCGGCGGAAGAGGTGCTGCACCTGGTTCGGCGCCTTCTGGCGGTAGGCGGTCGAGATCAGCTCCGCGGCGTCGAGCCCGAGCTTCTCCGCGTAGAGCAGCAGCGTGCGGTCCTTGGGAATGTGGCCATCGGAAATCACCTTGCGCAGCAGCTCGTAGGGAATCTCGTAGCGGCGCGCGCATTCCTTGATGTCGGTGAAGCCGAGCTCGTGAATGCGCCTCTTGAGCAGGTCGGCGAGCGTATCCATGGGTCAGGCTCCGCTGGCGTTGGGGCCGAGGGGCTTCCCGCCGGCCGGGAGAAGGGCGCTTGCACCCGCGCCCGGCGGCGGTTGCGCCTCCGGGGCGCTCCCGACGCCGCACGCGTGGCAGAGGCGAAGGCGCGAGCCGTGCGCCCGGCGGGATTCGGTAGGGCCAGATCCGTGGCGATACCCCATCGCTCCTCCCGCGTGCCCGATCCTTGGGCGCCTGCGACGCACGGCCGCCCCTTGTACATAGACAAAAAACAATTTGTTGGCAACAGTTTTTTTCGTTCCTTCCGGCGAGGGCGGCGGGGAGGCCGAGGCGAAGGTTTGGGATTTGCCATCGCCGCGGGCAGTCCCTATGCTGTGAGGCCGCATCGGGCCACGGGAGGGCGAATGGAGGCGACGCGAAGGGATGTGCTGCGCTGGCTGGCCGCGACGGCGGCCGGCGCCGCGGCGAGCGAGGCCACGCGGCGCATTGCGTGGGCGCTCGAGCAGCGGGCCGGCGCGGCGCCGCTGGTCTGGCTCAACGACCACGGGGACGCGCTCAACCTGCTGACCCAACTGGGCCGATCCGTCCCCACGTTCACCTCGCTGGTGGCCGTGGATTGGGACGTGGCGGAGTTCGACGCGCTGGCGCCCGCCGGCGCCGATCCGCTTCCCGCCGATGACGAGACGACGGCCATCGTGATCCTGGAAAGCCTGCCCGCACCCGGCGCGTGGCGCGAGCCCGCGGGACAGCGGCTGGCCCGGCTGCTCGAGGCGGCCCGGGCGGCGATTCTGCTCGGCACGGAGGCGTGCTACGGCGGGCTCGGCAACGCCAAGGAATCCGTGCGCGAGGTGGAGCGCCTGTGCAAGGCGGGCAAGACGCCGCTGATCAAGCTGCCCGGCGTGCCGACGCCGCCCCAGCACCTGGTGGGCGTGCTGGGTCACCTCGAGTTCTTCGGCTTTCCGCGCCTCGACGTGCTGCGCCGGCCGCTGCTCTACTATGGCGACACGGTCTGCGCGACCTGCGAGTACCGCGGGGGACTCGAGACCGGCGAGTTCGCGCGGCGGCTGGGCGAGCGGGGCTGCCTGTTCCAGCTCGGCTGCAAGGGGCCCATCACGCGCAACAGTTGCTCCCGGGCGCGCTGGAACGAGGGCGAGAGCTGGTGCGTGGCCGCCGGCGGGCCCTGCACCGGCTGCTCGGAGCCCGGCTACCCGGATCATCAGGGGCTCGGCCTGTACGGCCGCCTGCCCGCGGAAGCCGGCGCCGCCCGCTCGGGCTGGCTCCAGCGGGGGGAACGACTGGGATACGGCCTGCTGGGGCTGACGGCGCTCGGCCTGGGGCTGCACCACCTGCGGCGGGCCGTCGGGGAGGATCGGCAGGCGCCCTCCTCGCAGCGGCGCTGAGCGGCGACCCCCATGGCCACCGTCACGTTCCCCTTGTCCCGGCTGGAGGGCCGGCCCCTGCTGGAGCAGGACGATTCCGGCGCCATCCGGCTCAAGAGCGACCCGCCCCGGGGCATCGAGGCACTGGTCGTGGGGCGGCCGCCGCAGGATGCGGTGTTCCTCCTGCAGCGCCTCTCCTCCGATTCCGGCGTCAGCCATGCGCTGGCCGCGATGCTGGCCTGGGAGCATGCCGGCGGGCTGGTGCCCTCGCACAACGGCGCCTTGCTGCGCGATCTGCTGCACGCGCTCTCGCTGCTGCATGCCCACCTGCGCCAGTTCTATCAGCAGGCGCTGCCCGATTACCTGCCGCTCTCGCTGTATGCGGACTACGAGGGGCCGGTGCCGGAGCTGCGGCGGATCGCGGCCGGGCTGGCCGATCGCCCGTTCGCCGGCTGGCGGCGCGCGGCGCAGCCCCACCCGTTCACGCGGGCGGAAGCCGATCAGCTGCTCGCGAACCGCATCCGGGCCGAGCAGACGCTCTCGCTGCTCCAGCGCATGATGGCCGTGCTGGGCGGCAAGTTCCCGATGGTGATGACGGTGGTGCCCGGCGGTCTGACGCGCTCCGTGACCGAGGAGACGCTGTTCAAGCTGGGCCGGCTGCTGCGCGAGGTGCGGGAGTTCGCGGCGTCCGCTGTCTTCGAGGATGGGGCGCTGGTGCTGCGCCGCTACCCGGCCCTGCTGCGGCAGGGCCAGGGGCTCCCGGCGTTCCTCAGCGTGGGGTCGCTGGGCGACGAGAGCGGCCCGGGCGCCTCGCTGTTCCCGAGCGGGGCGTTCCTCGGCCAGAAGCTGGAGCCCCTCGCCGCCAGGATCACCGAGTCGATCCAGCGCGCCTTCTACCGCGTGCCGGAGCGGGAGCCGGCCGCGGGCGTGGTCGTGCCGGAGCCCACCAAGGAGGGGGCCTATTCTTGGATCAAGGCGCCCCGCTACCACCGGGTGGCGGTGGAGACGGGCGCGCTGGCCCGGCTGGTGATCACCCACCTGAGCGGGTCGCGCTCGTATTCGGCGCCCATCGTGGCGCGCGTGACCCAGGAGACCGGCCTTGCGATCACCGCCGCCAACACCGTCGGCGGGCGCATGCTGGCGCGGCTGGGGGAGCTGGCCATGCTGGCCCGCCGCTGCGAGGAGAGCCTGAACCAGCTCGCGCCGGGCCACCGCACCGTGAGCGAGAGCAGCCTGCCCCGCGGCCTCGCCGGCGAGGGGCTGGGCCGGATCGAGGCCCCGGCGGGCAGCGTCGTGCACCAGCTCTGGCTCGAGCGCGGCCGCATTCGCAACTACGACGTGATCGCGCCCAGCACCTGGAACGGCGCGCCGGGCGAGGGCACCGCCCGCGGCAGCATCGAGCTCGCCCTCAACGGTGCGGGGATCGATCTGCGCACGGCCTCGGGCAGGCTGCTGGCCTCGCGCATCGTGCACTCCTTCTTCTTCAGCGCCACCGATGCGGTACAGTGATCGCCTGCGCGACTGGATGGAGCGCCATGAGCCCTGGCCAAGCGCGGCGGACCGCGCCCTGGTGGTGCTGGGCGACTGGCTGCCCGCCGCCGCCACGCTGCTGCTGGTGCTGAGCGGCGAGGCCCTGCGCTGGCTGCGGGAGGAGCCCGGCTTCGCCTGGTACCCCGAGCTGCGCACACTGCACGGGCTCGCCGCGCTGGCGCTGGGCGCGGCGCTCGCCTGGCAGGGCGCCCGCTGGCTGTACCGGGCGGCCCGCGCCCGGCGCCCGCTCGCGTTCATCGCGGCCGAGGCCAGGGCCGCCCTACGCGCCACGGTCAGCGCGGCGGGCTGGGCGCGGGCGGGGCTGCGGCTCGCGCTGGGGGTGCTGCTGCTCTCCGGGCTGGCCCGCTACACGTTCGAGCGCCACGGCATCGCGCTCGTCCCCGCCGTTCACCCGCTCACCTGGATGCTGCTGCACAACGCCGCCATTCCCTTCCTCTACCTGTTCGCCCTGATCGATCTCGCCGCCCGGGCGCGCGCGCTCTGGCGGGAGCTGCGCGCGTACCTCTACGTCTCGTGAGCGGGACGGGCGGGGCGCCGCAGCCTCACCCCCGCCGCTGACGCGGCGTCCCCACCCCAGCCCCTCCCCACCAGGTGGGGAGGGGTGGCCGCAGGCCAGACCTCGCGCGCAACCTCAGCGCCTATGGCTGAGCGAGACAGAAGTCGATTCCTCCCGCGCAGAACGCATTCCGCAGGACGCCCTGTCCATCCCTGCGCCGGTCGCGCTACAATGGCCCCATCATCGGCGCCGGGCGCAGGGTCGCGCCCTGCGCGGGAGCTTCCCCTGCACCGTTCTGCCGCGGAGCCTGCCATGCCGGAGGTCAGCGTGTTCAAATCGGATCTGCGCGAGCTGGAGTTCGCCCTGTTCGAGCAAGTCAAGCTGGGCCGCCTGCTGGGCAAGGCCCCGTTCCAGAACCTGAGCGAGGCGGATGCGCGGCTGATCCTCAAGGAGGCGCACACGTTCTCCGCGGAAGTCATCAGTCCCACCCTGCGCGAGAGCGACAGGGCGGGCTGCCACCTGACGCCCGAGGGCGTGCGCGTGCCGGAGGCGCTCAAGGCCGTCTGGACGCAGTACTACGCGAATGGCTGGAACACGCTCACCCTGCCCGAAAGCCAGGGCGGCCAGGGGGCGCCGCAAGTGCTCGGGGCGGCCGTCGGGGAGCTGATGAGCGGCGCCAACACGGGGTTCTACATGTACCCCGGCCTCTCCATGGCCGCGGCCTCGGTGATCCGCGAGATCGGCAGCAAGGCCCAGCAGGAGTTGTTCGCCACGAAGATCGAAAGCGGCGCTAGCGCGGGGACGATGGTGCTCACCGAGCCCCAGGCCGGCTCGGACCTGGGGCTGATCACCACCAAGGCCACCCCCCAACCCGACGGCAGTTACCTGATCCAGGGCAACAAGATCTTCATCTCCGGGGGCGACCACGACCTGGCGGAGAACATCGTGCACCTAGTGCTGGCGCGGATCGACGGGGCGTCGGCCGGCACGCGTGGGCTCTCGCTGTTCATCGTGCCGCGCCGGCGGGTGAACCCCGACGGGTCGCCCGGCGCGCCAAACGACGTGGTGTGCACCAAGGTCGAGCACAAGCTGGGCATCAACGCCTCGGCCACCTGCGCGCTCGCCTTCGGGGCGGAAGGCAAGTGCATCGGCTGGCTGGTGGGGCAGGATGGCGCCAAGAGCGGCGGGCAGGAGGGCGAGGGGCTGCGCAACATGTTCCTGATGATGAACCGGGCGCGCATCGCCGTGGGCGTCCAGTCGCTGTCGCTGGCCTCGACCGCCTACCTGAACGCGCTGGCCTACGCCCGCACGCGGCTCCAGGGCACGCCCCTCGGCGACCGCAAGTCGAGTCAGGGACCGGTGGCCATCCTTGCGCACCCGGACGTGCGGCGCATGCTGCTCGAAATGAAGAGCACGGTCGAGGGCTGCCGGGCGTTGCTCTATTACGCCGCCGGGCTCGAGGACCAGGCCGCCGCGCTCGAAGCCGACGGCAAGGGGCGGGGCGCCGAGCAGCTCGACTACCTCGGCCTGTTCATCCCCATGGTCAAGGCCTACCTTTCCGATTCCGCCGTGCACGTGGCGTCGCTGGCCATGCAGGTCTATGGCGGCGCGGGCTACACGGCCGAGTTTCCCGCCGAGCAGTACCTGCGCGACGCCCGCATCTTCCCCATCTACGAGGGCACCAACGGCATCCAGGCGCTGGACCTGGTGGGGCGCAAGCTCAATCAGAACAACGGCGCGCTCACCAAGCGCTACCTCAAGGAAACGGCGGCGTTCCTCGAGGCGCTCAAGGCGCAGAAGGGCTACACGGCCGAAGGCAAGGCGCTCGCTCGGGCCGTCGCGGCCTTGCAGGAGGTGCTGGGCCACTACCTCAAGCTCGGCATGCTGGGCAAGCTCGACGAGGTGGCGCTCACCGCCACGCGCTTCCTCGAAGCCATGGCGAAGATCGTGGTGGCACGCCTGCTGCTCGAAGGGGCGCTGGCCGCCGAGCCCTTGCTCAAGGCCGCCAAGCCCGGGAGCGCCGACGCCCAGTTCTACCAGGGCAAGATCGCCGCGGCCCGCTTCTATGCCCGCAACATCCTGCCCACGGTGCCTGGGCTGTGCGAGATGATCACCGCCGAGGACACCCTCGCCCTCGACCTGCCGGACGGGGGGTTTGCGCTGGGGGGTTGAATAGAGGCCACCTCAGAGATCGGCCGCTTTGGGGAGCGTGCGATGACCGACACCACGGTCCTTCATGAAAGGCGAGAGGAGATCCTGCACATCGCCCGCCGGCACGGCGTCGGGAGCGTGCGCGTGTTCGGTTCAGCCGCCCGCGGAGAGCACGGACCCGAGCGCGATATCGACCTGCTGATCGAGGTCGATGGCCCGACGACCCCATGGTTCCCGGGCGGGCTCGTGGCCGACCTGGAGGATCTGCTGGGCCGCCGGGTGGATGTCGTGGAGCAATGCGCCCTGCGCGAAGACCTGCGCGACCAGGTGCTCGCGGAGTCGGTGCCCCTGTGAAGGACGAGCCCCGATGCACACGAGCAGCAGACCCCTCGCGGAGCCTGTCCTGAGCCTGCTCAAGGGCTCGGGGTGACAACGATATGTCATTTCGAGCGTAGCGAGAAATCTGCTGTTGTGGCGACGCTGAGATGCGCTACGGCTCTGTGCTCTTTCATCCCTTCGCGGTGCTCCCCGCGCATGGCAACTCACCCCGGCCCGACCGCGGCCGGGGGTTGACGGCCAAGTGCCTGCCCGGCAACCTTCCCTTACGCCTGCGGCCGCTCGAACAGGGCGGCGAGCCCCTGACCGCTGCCGATGCACATGGTTTCGAGGCCGTAGCGGCCCCTCACCCCGACCCGCCTGCGGCGGGTCTGCCCCTCTCCCGCTTCGGGGAGAGGGGCTTGCCGGACAAACATTTTGAAGATGGCCCCCCTCTCCCCAAGGCGGGAGTGGGGCTTGCCGGACCGGCGTGTCGAACAAGGCCACCCCTCTCCCC
>JACQKK010000177.1 GCA_016204605.1 Candidatus Lambdaproteobacteria bacterium | reverse complement strand
GCGAGGCAGCGATGACGGCCTACGAGAACCTGCGGCTCGAGATCGAAGCGCGCATCGCCACGGTCACGCTCGACCCGCGGGACCCGGCCGAAGCCCTCGACGCGGCGACGATCGCCGAGATCGTGGCCGTCTGCGACGAGGTGCAGCGGAGTCCGGCGGTCTCGGTGCTGCTGCTGACCGGCATCGTGCGCCCTCCTGGCGGGAAGGAGGCCAGCGCGGCCCTGGAGCGGCGCCTCGATCCCGAACGCCACCGGCCGATGCGGGTCGCGCTCGCCTGCCGCGAGGAGTTCCACCGGGTGCCCCGCGCGTTCTACGACCTGGACGTGCCGGTGATTGCCGCCGTGGGCGATGCGGTGGGCGCTGCCGGGCCGGAGGGCGCGGCGGGGGCCGCAGCGGGCATGGGATCGAACGCGATGGCCGACCTGGCCCTGTTCTGCGAGATCCGCATCGCCACGCCGGGCGCCCGCTTCGGCGAGTCGTTCGGCGCCCTGGGTGCCGGGGCGGGCGCGGTATCGGGAGCGCTGTCGGGAGCAGAGCTGGGGACGGTGCCGGGCGATGGCGGGCCGTGGTTCCTGGTGCGCGAGCTGGGCTATCAGCGCGCCGCCTACCTCACCCTTACCGCCGGCGCCATCGACGGCGCCACGGCGCAGCGGCTGCGGCTCGTGCATCGGCTCGTGCCGCCGGAGCGGCTCCTGCCCGAAGCCCGCGGCATCGCGGAGATCATCGCCGCGAAGCCGCCCGCGGCGCTGCGCCTCACCAAACGGCTGCTGCGCGAGGCGGAGCGCACCGAGCTGAGCCCGTTCCTGGCCATGTCCGGCATGGCCCAGGGCCTGGCGCTGTCCACCGAGGATCACCGCGAGGCCCTGGCCGCCCGAGCGGAAGACCGGCCGCCCCGCTTCACGGGCCGCTGACGGGCGCCCGGCACGGTTCAGTCACGGCGGCGGCGCAGCGGCCGGCTGCGCGCCGTTAGCGACTCAGGCCGCGGGCAATAGCAGATTTCCCGCTGCGCTCGAGATGAAGCGCCCTTGTCACCCCGAGCCCTTCGGCAGGCTCAGGACAGGCTCCGCGAGGGGTCTGCTGCGTGTGCCGGCAGGCGAACTGACACCGCATCTCGCCCGGCTCACGCGGCCTTTGATGCCCGGCGCGTCTCGTGGTATCTGCTGGGCAGGAACGGCGCCGGGCGGGGCGTGGCCCGGCCCGCCGGGGCGAGCACTCGGCAACCATCGCTCTGCGCACCAGCGGGGCCCAGGGAGGCCGGCGATCCGGGTCGTCCCACGCCGCCCTCCGCAGCCGGAGCGAGCGGCGCGTCCTCACGCCACCGGCCGCGGGTCGACATCATCCTCCGTGGAGCCATGAGCAGGTTGCTGACGCTGCACGATCCGGCTGTCGCGCGCAAGTACTACGAGGATGGGGCCTGGCGCGCCGATACCTTCTACACGCTGCTGCAGCGGCACGCCGCGGCTGCGCCCCGCCGCCCGGCCTTGCGGGATGGCCGGCGCCGGCTGACGTATGCCGAGCTGCTGCGTGCCGTGGATGGGGTGGCCGCGGAGCTGTACGAGGCCGGCGTGCGCTCCGGCCAGCGCGTCTCGGTGTGCCTGCCGAACGGCATCGAGCCGGTGATCGTCCTGCTGGCGTGCTCCCGCAACGGATACGTGTGCAACCCCTCGCTGCACCAGAACTACACCGTGGCGGAGGTGGTGCAGATTCTGGCCCGGCTCCAGTCGGCGGCACTGTTCGCGCAGCCCGGCTACGGCGCGGACGCGGCCCAGCACGACATCTTCTCGGCGACGACGGCGCTGCCGTCTCTGCGCGGGGTATTCTGCGTCGAGCGCGCCCCGGCCGGCGCCCCCCGCGCGGGCGAACGCCCCGGCTTTCCGCAGCCGCGGGAGCCCGCCAAGGGCGCCAATCCGCCCGACGTGAACCCGGACAAGGTGATGTACCTCGCGCTGACCTCGGGCACCACCGGCGAGCCGAAGGGGGTGATGCACAGCGACAACACGCTGCTCGCCAACGGCCGCGCCATGGTGAAGGACTGGGGTCATACCGCCGAGAGCGTGCTCTACAGCCATAGCCCGCTCAGCCACCACATCGCCACGGTGGCCATCGCGCAGACGATGGTGGCCGGGATGGAGCTGGTGGTGAACGACCTGCCGCCCGGGATGCAGCCGCTGGACTGGATCGAAGCGACCGGCGCCACGTACGTGATGGGCGTGCCGACCCACGCCATCGACCTGCTGGCCGACCTGCGGCGGCGCGGTCTCAAGCGGCTGGGCCGCGTGAGCGTGTTCTACATGGCCGGCGCGACCATCCCCCGCGAAACCGCGCAGGCGTTTCTCGACCTCGGCATCACCCCCCAGAACGTCTACGGCATGACGGAAAACGGGTCGCACCAGTACACGCTGCCGCACGACGATGCGGACACCATCGTTTCCACCTGCGGCCGCGCCTGCCCCGGCTACGAGACCACCATCTGGAACGCGGAGAACCCCGACGAGCCCGCCCCGACCGGCACCGTGGGAGAGATCGGGACGCGCGGCGCGCTGTTGACGCTGGGCTACTTCGACAACCAGGCGGCCACGGAGAGCGCCTTCAACCGCCACGGCTGGTTCATGAGCGGCGACCTGGGCTACCTGGACGGCAAGGGCTGCCTGCACGTCGTTGGGCGCAAGAAGGACCTCATCATCCGCGGCGGCCACAACATCCACCCGGCGCGGATCGAGAGCCTGGCCATCCGCCACCCCGGCGTGGAGAAGGCGGCCGCTTTCCCCGTGGCCGATGCGCGCCTCGGCGAGAAGGTCTGCCTGGCCATCGTCGCGGCGCAAGGCACGCAGGTGGAGCCGGCCCGGCTGCTCGAAACGCTGGCCCGGGAGGGCCTCTCCCGCTACGACATGCCCGAGTATTTCATCGCCCTGGCCAGCTTTCCCCTGACGGCCAGCGGTAAGGTCCTCAAGCGCGAGCTCGCCGCCTGGGCCAAGAGCGGCAAGCTCCAGCCCGAGCCCGTCCGCTGGGCTGAACCTTCCCCGCGGGGCGGGCCGCGCACGCGGGAGGGTCGGTAGCGCCGCCCCTGCGCGCCGGCACCAAGCGCCTCCGCACCGAGCGCGCCTCCGCACCGGGCGCCACCGCACCGGGCACGGTGCCGGCCGGCACTCTCACCGCCGCTTCAGGGAGCCCGACCATGGCCGATGCGCGGGTGATCGCGGTGACGGGCGCCAGTCGCGGCATCGGCGCCGCGATCGCGCTCGAGCTGGCCCGGCGCGGATTCCGGGTGGGCTGCCTCACCCGCGGCGGTCGCGGGCCGGCGCGCGGCGCCGCCGACCCAGACCTCGCTCGCCGCCTGCGCGCGTACCCGTGCGACGTGACCGACGAGGCGGCGCTGGCGGAGGCACTGCGGGCCGTGGTACGGGAACACGGTCGGCTGGATGGGCTGGTCAACAACGCGGGCATCCACCTGCGCGGCCCGAGCGAGCGCTTCGCCAGCGCCGACTTCGAGCGCGTGCTGGCCACGAACGCCACCGCGGTGTTCCGCGGCTGCCGCGAGGCGTACCCGCACCTGCTGGCGAGCGGCGGCGGGCTGATCGTCAACATCGGCTCCTTCTTCGCCCGGCTGGGGGTGCCCCACAACGCGGCGTACTCGGCCTCCAAGGCTGCGGTGGAGGCGCTCACGCGCTGCCTGGCGGTCGAGTGGGGCGGGCAGGGCATCCGCGTGGTCAACGTGGCGCCGGGGTACATCGAGACCGACCTCAACCGCGACTTCCTCCGGCGCGAGGCCGTGCGGGCGCAACTGGCCCAGCGCATTCCGGCGGGTGCACCCGGCCGGCCGGAGGACGTGGCGCGGCTGGTGGGCGCCCTGTTCGCGGAGGACATCCCGTTCCTCACCGGCGAGACGATCACCCTCGACGGCGGCCAGACCATCGCCTACTGAGCCGGGGCGACACGCACGGCGGGCCGCCGCCGCGATCCGCGAGGTTCTCGATGCGAGCGCTGGAACGCCTGGATGCCGGCGTGGCCCTGACCGCGGAAGAAGCCCTGCTGCTCGAGGGCGTGCGCGCGCTGGCCCGGGGCCAGATCGCGGCGCGGGCCGCCCACCACGACCGGACGGCGGAGTTCCCCTGGGAGAACGTGCGCGCCCTGAACGCCCTCGGGCTGAACGGGATGTTCATCCCCGCCGCCTGCGGCGGCTCGCCCTGCTCGTTCGCCGCGTACCTGCTCTGCGTGCGCGAGATCAGCCAGGCCTGCGCGGCCACGGGCGTGATCTGGTCCACCAACAGCCACGCCATGCGCCCCCTGATCGAGTTCGGCACGGCGGCGCAGCAGGCGCGCCTGCTGCCGCGCATCGCCGAGGGCGGGCTGGCCGCGCTCTGCATCACGGAGCCCACCGCCGGCTCCGACGCCACGGGCATGCTCACCCGCTTCGCACCCGCGGGGGACGCGGTGGTGGTCGATGGCGCGAAGACCTTCATCACCAACGGCGACGTGGCGGACTTGTACATGGTATTCGGCAAGTGGGAGGGCATCGCCGAGGGGAAGGCGGCCCTCTCCGCACTGGTGATCGAGCAGGGCACGCCCGGCCTGCGGGTGGTGCGCACCGAGGACAAGATGGGGCTGCGCGCCTCCAGCACCGCCGCGCTCGAATTCGCCGGCTGCCGGGTGCCGCGCGCCAACCTGCTCGGGGAGCCGGGGGCGGGGCTCCGCATCCTGCTGGCCTCGCTCAACCGCTCGCGGCCCAGCGTGGCGGCCCACGCCCTGGGCATCGCCCGGGCGGCGTTCGAGGATGCGGTGGCCTACGTCAACGCGCGCACGCAATCGGGGCGGCGCATCGTTGAGTTCCAGGGCATCCAGTTCCTGCTGGCCGATCTTGCCTCCGAGCTGGCGCTGTGCGAGGCGTGGCTGTGGCACGTGGCGCGCCTGGTCGATGCCGGCGCGACGGACTACGGGGTCGAGGCCTCCATGCTCAAACTGCGCGCCTCCGACCTCGCCATGCGCATGACCACCGAGGCGGTGCAGCTCCATGGCGGCTACGGCTACATCAAGGACTACCGCGTGGAGCGGCTGATGCGCGATGCCAAGATCACGCAGATCTGGGAAGGCACCAACCAGATCCACCGCCAGTTCATCGGCAGGAGCCTGATGACCCGCGCGGGCGGGCGCTGAGCGGACGCCCGACCGCGGGGTCTGCCGCACGGCCTCTCCCGCCGCGCCATCCGACCGTCGCGCCACCCGCCGCACACGGAGCACGATCCCCATGCAGCCCCTGAGCGGAATCCGCGTGCTCGACTTCACCACGCTCCTGCCCGGGCCGCTGGCCACGCTGATGCTGGCCGAGGCCGGGGCCGAGGTCATCAAGATCGAGCGGCCCGGCGTGGGAGACGAGATGCGCGCCTACCAGCCGCGGCTGGGGCGCGACAGCGTCAACTTCGCCCTGCTCAACCGCGGCAAGCGGAGCGTGGCGCTGGATTTGAAAGACCGCCGCCAGCGGGAGCGGCTGTGGCCGCTGATCGACTCCGCCGACGTGCTGGTCGAGCAGTTCCGCCCCGGTGTGATGGCGCGGCTGGGGCTCGACTACGAGCGGCTGCGCCGCCGCAACCCGCGGCTGGTCTATTGCTCGATCACGGGCTACGGTCAGGAGGGGCCGAGCCGGGACGTGGCCGGCCACGACCTCAACTACCTGGCCGAGACCGGCCTGCTGGGGCTGGCAGCCGACCGCGCGGGCGCGCCCGTCGTGCCGCCCGCCCTGATCGCCGACATCGCCGCGGGCAGCTACCCGGCCGTGGTCAACATCCAGCTCGCGCTGCTGGAGCGGGCGCGCACCGGCAGCGGCTGCCTGCTCGACGTCGCGATGACCGACAACCTGTTCCCCTTCCTGTACTGGGCGCTGGGGACGGCCCACGTCACGGGGCGCTGGCCCCGGCCCGGCGGGGAGCTGGTGACGGGCGGCTCGCCGCGCTACGCCATCTACCGCACGCGGGACGGGCGCTACCTGGCGGCGGCGCCCCTCGAGCAGCGCTTCTGGGACGTCTTCTGCGGGGTGATCGGGTTGGACGCGGCGCTGCGGGAGGATGCGGCCGACCCCGCCGCCACTATGGCCGCGGTGGCCGGGCGCATCGGCAGCGATACCGCCGCCCGCTGGCGCGAGCGCTTCGCCGGCAAGAATGCCTGCTGCACCGTGGTCGCCACGCTGGAGGAGGCGCTCGCGGCGCCCCACTTCCGCGCGCGTGGGCTGTTCGACTGGTCGCTGGCGGCGAGCGACCGCCGCGTGCCCGCGCTGCCCGTGCCCCTCGCGCGCCGGTTCCGCGCGGCGCCGGGCGCGGCGGGCTATCCGGCGCTGGGCGCAGACAACGCGCTGCTCGCGCCCGAGGAGGCGCCCTGATCGCCCGGCCTGGGCGGGGGCAAGGGGTCGGTTTGGCGGAATCGAGTGGGGATCGCGGCAGCCTCACCCCCGTGGCTGACGGCGCTGCAGCGTCCCCGCCCCTGCCCCTCCCCGCCAAGCGGGGAGGGGTGATTGCATCCCGCGTGGGTGGCCGACCGGGTGCTCCCTCCCTCCCTTGGAAGGAGAGGGAGGACCGGGGCGTGTGAGGCCGCCCGCAGAGGCGCTCATTTTCAAACTGACCGTCGGTCCGACCCGGCCATGACTCGATGCGAGGTGTTGCGATGAAGATGGATGCGCAGCTCAGCACCACCGATCTGGAGCAGGTGGCAGGCGCGGCCCAACGGCTGGAGCGCATGGGCTTCGACGCGCTGTGGAGCTTCGAGAACACCAACAACCCGTTCATCTCGCTGGCCTTCGCCGCCATGGCCACCCGGCGAGTCAAGGTGGGCACGAACATCGCGGTGGCGTTCGCGCGCACGCCGATGATCACGGCCACGGCCGCCTGGGATATCCAGCGGGCCAGCAAGGGCCGCTTCCTGCTCGGGCTGGGCACGCAGGTGCGCGCCCACAACGAGCGGCGCTTCTCGGCCCCCTTCGACCACCCGGCCGCGCGGGTCAAGGAGGTGATCCAGTGCATCCGGGCCATCTGGGACTGCTGGCAGCACGGCACGCGCCCCGCCTTCAAGGGGCGCTTCTACCAGTTCACGTTGATGATCCCCGCCTTCAACCCGGGGCCGATTGCGCACCCGGCCATCCCCATCTACCTGGCCGGGGTCAAGCCGCTGATGTGCCGCACGGCGGGCGAGGTGGCCGATGGCTTCCATGTCCATCCGTTCCACTCCGTGCGCTACCTGCGGGAGGTGGTGCGTCCTCAGATCGAGGCGGGCGCCCGCACCCGGGGCAAGGGGGTGGCCGACCTGGACCTCTTCTCCACCGTGTTCGCCGTCACCGGGGCGACGGAGGCGGAGCGGGCGGAATCGGAGCGGCATGCGCGGCGCTCGCTCTCGCTGTATGCTTCCACCCCCAACTACCGCGACGTGATGGAGCTGCACGGCTGGGGCGCGGAAGGGGAGAAGCTGAGCCAGCTCGCCCGCGCGGGCGAGTGGGAGCAGATGGCGAACGGGATCACCGATCCCATGCTGGATGCCTTCACCGTCAGCGCCCCGCCGGACCGGCTGGGTAGGGTGCTGCGCGAGCGTTACCAGGGGCTGCTGGGCCGCGTGGCGCTCTACCGCAGCGTCTCCGATAGCGACCCCGAGGCGCGCTGGCGGCAGGTGGTGCGGGATGTCGAGGGGGCGGGCGCCTGAGCGCGCGCCCGGCGGGGCACGGTCGCGGCGGCCCCAGGGGTTCCCCCCATCGCGCGCGCGCTCACCTTCGGGATACCTTCGGGAGACTTCATGGAAACGGTTGGGTTGGGCTTCTTCTTCGAGGATCTGCCGGTTGGCAGGAGCTTCCGCACGATCGGGCGCACGGTGACCGAGGCCGACATCACCGCCTTCGTCAACGCCACCGGGATGGTGGAGGTGCTGTTCACGAACATGGCGTACCTCCACAAGGAATCCGGGTACGAGGGCAGGCTGGTGCCCGGGTCGCTGGTATACACGTTCGCGGAGGGGCTGCTGATCCAGGCGGCCATGCAGCATACCGGCCTGGCCTTCCTGCACATGGAGCTGAACGTGGAGAACCCCGTCTTCGCCGGGGAGACCATCCACGTCGAGTGCGAGGTGACCGAGGCGCGGCTCAGCCGCAGCAACCCCGGCCGGGGCCTGGTGCGCACGCGCAACCGCGTGCTGACCGATTCGGGCAAGCTGGCCCTGGTCTATACCCCGCTGCGCATGATCAAGTGCCGCGGCGCCAAGGCGGAGGGGTGAGTCACCATGGGCGGCGGGCGCACCGAGGGCTATGAAACCGGTGCGATCGTGCGGAATCCGGAGGCCGTACAAAGGCAGACCCCTCGCTGCGCTCGGGGTGACAAGGTCGTGTCATTTCGAGTAGAGCGAGAAATCTGCTGGTGCTGATTCCCAAGCCATTGAAATGTAACGACTGCGCGAGTTTCTTGATAGGCCAAGCTGCAAATCATACCATCCCGAAAGATCCCGCGTGCCTGAGGAATGCCGCGCAAAGCGGTGCGCGTCTCGAAGGGCGCGCGGCTCTCCGCTCATCATTGAACGCACATTGGTACGAGAGGACTCAGCCATGAGAGGGCTTCGCGGCAAGGCGGCAATCGTGACGGGCAGCGGCAGCGGCATCGGGCGGGCCATCGCCCGCCGGCTGGCGGAGGAGGGGTGCCGGGTGGGCGTGTTCGATCTCAACCCCGCGGGCGCGACGGAGACGGTCGCCGCCGTCCGGGCCGGGGGCGGCGAGGCGTTCGCGCACACCGTCGATATCGCCGACGGCGCGGCGGTGACGGAGGCCGTCCGCGCCTTCGAGGCCGAGGCCGGCCCGACCGAGATTCTCGTCAACAACGCCGGCTGGGACCGGGTGGTTCCGTTCCTGGAGACCGACACCGCCTTCTGGAAGAAGGTGATCGACATCAACCTCTACGGCCCGCTCAACATGCACCACGCCGTCCTGCCGGGCATGGTGCAGCGCCGGCGCGGCCGGGTGATCAGCATCTCCTCCGATGCGGGCCGGGTGGGGTCGAGCGGGGAATCGGTCTACTCCGCCTGCAAGGGCGGGATCATCGCCTTCACCAAGACCATGGCGCGCGAGCTGGCGCGCAGCAACATCCAGTTGAACACCGTCTGCCCGGGGCCCACCGACACGCCGCTGCTGGCGGCGGTGGCGGCCGAGAGCGCGACCGGGGCCAAGATCGTGGAACGGCTGGAGCGGGCGATCCCGATGCGCCGGCTGGGGCGCCCCGAGGACTACCCGGGGATCGTGGCCTTCCTGGCCAGCGACGATGCCGCCTACATCACGGGACAGACCATCAGCGTCTCGGGCGGCCTGACGATGAACGGTTGAGGAGAGAAGCCCATGGCATACCAGGACATTCTGCTGAGCAAGGCGGGCGGCATCGCCCGGATCACGATCAACCGGCCCGACGTGATGAACGCCTTCCGGGGCCGGACTACCGAGGAGCTGATCGAGGCCTTCAACGACGCGGGGTGGGACAAGTCCATCGGCGTGATCGTGCTGACGGGGGCCGGCGACCGGGCCTTCTGCTCCGGCGGCGACCAATCGGTCAAGGACGGTCACTACGACGGCCGGGGCGTGACGGGCATGCCCGTCGAGGAGCTCCACGGCGTGATCCGCGACGTGCCCATGCCGGTGATCGCCCGCGTGCAGGGCTACGCCATCGGGGGCGGCAACGTGCTGGCGATCCTGTGCGATCTCACCATCGCCTCCGAGAAGGCCATCTTCGGCCAGGTGGGCCCGCGGGTGGGCTCCGTCGATCCGGGCTGGGGCACGGCCTACCTGGCCCACATGGTGGGCGAGAAGAAGGCGCGCGAAATCTGGTACATGTGCCGGCGCTACACGGCCCAGCAGGCCCTGGAGATGGGCCTCTGCAACGTCGTGGTGCCCCACGACCAGCTCGACAAGGAAGTGGACGCCTGGTGCGCGGAGATCCTCGAGAAGAGCCCGACGGCGCTCACCCTGGCCAAGCGCTCGTTCAACGCCGCCACCGAACACATCCGCGGCGTCGGCAGCATGGGCCACTACGCGCTCAGCTTCTACTACAACACCGAAGAGTCGAAGGAGGGGGCGCGGGCGTTCCTGGAGCGGCGCAAGCCCGAGTTCCGCAAGTACGTCAAGTAGCCGGGTGCCGGCCCGGCAGCGGCCGGCGGCGCTCGCCGACGACGAGCTGGCCGCAGGCGGCCTGGATATCCTGGCCCTTCGAGAGGCGCACGGTGGCGAGCAGCCCGCGCTCCAGCAGCGCCTGCTGGAACGCCTGCACGTGCTCGAGCGGCGGGGCCTGGTAGGCGCTGTCCGGCGTGGCGTTGAAGGGGATCAGGTTGACCTTGCACTTGAGGCCGTGCAGCAGCTTCACCAGCCGCCGCGCGTCGGCGAGGTCGTCGGTCACCCCCTGGATCAGGATGTACTCGAAGGTGATGCGGCTGCGGTGTTCGACGGGGAACTCGCGGCACGCCTCGAGCAGCGCCGCGATGTTCCAGCGCCGGTTGACGGGCATCAGCCGCGAGCGCACGGCGTCGGTGGTGGCGTTGAGCGAGATCGCCAGTTGCGCGCGCACGCGGTCCTGCGCGAACCAGCGCAGCTGCGGCACCAGGCCGGAGGTGGAGACGGTCACCCGGCGCGCGGAGAAGCCGAACCCCATGTCCTCCCGCAGGATGTCGATCGCCTTCACCAGGGCGCGGTAGTTGTGGAGCGGCTCGCCCATCCCCATGAACACGACGTTGCGGATGAACTTGCCCTCGTCCACGTCGCGCGCGGCCTCGACCACCTGCCCCACGATCTCCCCCGGCGTGAGGTTGCGGACGAGGCCCATCCGCCCCGTCATGCAGAAGTCGCAGCCCATCGCGCAGCCCACCTGGGTCGAGACGCAGAGCGTGTGGTGGGTGGCGTTGGGCATCAGCACGCTCTCCACCTCGCGCCCGTCGGCGAGTGCGAAGGCGTACTTGAGCGAGCCGTCGGCCGAGCGCAGCACGCGGGCCCGCCCCAGCGCCCCCAGCTCGAAGTGCTCGGCCAGCAGCCTGCGCAGCGGCTTCGCGAGGTTGGTCATCTGCTCGAAGTCGGTCGCCCCCCGCTGGTAGAGCCACTGGAACACCTGGCGCGCGCGGAAGGGCGGCTCGCCCTGGGTCGCGAACCACTCCGCCAGCTCGGCCAGCGTGCGGTCCTTGATGTTGCGGGACACGGCCTGGGGTCGGCGCGCGCGGTGAGCATGGTCGTGCGTGTCCTCCCGCCCCTGCTCTTGTAACTGCTCGATCGGCAGGGTCATGACTTCCCGGCGGCAGGCCCGCTCGCGCCCGGCGGGCGGAACGTGCTGGCGGCCTGCTCGAAGTTCCGGCCGTCGAAATGGCGCACCTCGGGCCGCTCGACGGCGAGGTCGAAGTCGTCCAGGCAGCGCACGTTGACCGTGTACTGGTCGGGCGCCAGGCGCGGTCGCGAGAAGGAGTGGATGCCGCAGTGGCGGCAGAACAGGTGCTGCGCCGTGGCCGTGTTGAAGCGGTACACCGCGAGCGCATCCTCCCCCGCCAGCAGCCGGAAGCGCTCCGGCGGCACCCGGTGGTGCAGGGCGCCCTTCTTCGAGCAGATCGAGCAGTTGCACTCGACGACGGCCGTCAAGTCCGTCTCGATCTCGAACTTCACCCGCCCGCAGTGGCAGCTTCCGTGGTACGTGCGCATGGGAATCGCCTTGATCTTGAAACGCGTTATTGGCGAGGGCGGCTGAAGTTCCCGGCTTCTTTGTCGATTTCTATGATTTGTGTCGCGTAGGGCCGTAGCTCTTCGGAGATGCTCGATACAGTGCCGATCAGGAAAAGGCTCACGTTTTCGTTCTCAACCAAATGCTGCGCGACCTCATGGAAATCACCATCGCCGGCCGCCAGGAACAGCTTATTCCATTGTTTTCGAGAGAATGAACGCATCATGTGAAATGCAAGCCCGACATCGACTCCTTTTTGCTGCGTCAACTCGTACTGAACCCCGGTGTCTGGATGCAGCACCGGCTTTCCGCCCATGGACTGCGGCCACGTCAGCTTCCGTTTTTGCAGCCAGTACAGCTTGACGCGGAGCCCGGGACCGCCAGGCGGGGGATAGGCCAGCGCATTATAGAAGGCGTTCTGTTTCCCGGTAGGCGGGTCGGTATCGGCATTGAGAAAATACGACTCGTCGATATGTTCGCCATTGGCCTTGTCACAGTATTTGTCCTCCAAAAAAGTGCGGAGTTTCAGGTAGTCGACGTTTTCGTTTCGACCCAGTTGTTGCCATACTCTGAATACGTATGCACCGTCTACGAACCATGCAACGCTCATCCTGCTCTCCAAGTGACGATGAAATCCCCCATGAATAGACCACGTCATTCTCCCACCCGCCCGATGCCCTGGCCCATCCTGATGGGCTGGCCGGCGGCCTCACCTTCCCCGGCCCTCCCTCTCCTGGTGGAGAGGGAGGGAGCCACTGAGTAGCCGCCCGCGCGCCTTGAGCATCGCCCCCTCTCCCCCAGGAGAGGGGCGCGCCGCCGCCAGCCGGCGGGGGTGAGGCCGCGGCGGTCGTGCACACGGCGACCTACCGGCCAGTCCCTTCCCATCACCCGTCCGCAGTGGCAGCTTCCGTGGTACGTGCGCATGGTGGTCAATCCTCCTGTTTAGCCTCGGCGGGCAATTCCACGCGAATCGCTGCTATCAGCTCTCTACATGCGCTATCCAGTTTGTCCTGTTCCCATAGAACATGTCTACTGTGGCTGACGTTGAAAGTGGGCTTAGTCTTGGGATCATCGAAATACCCCTTCTCGCACAAATAGATCACAGGCCGTCCTAAGCCTTCGCCGAATCCTGCTTCCCAATAGGCGTTCTGATTACTGTGGGTCATTTCTACTAGGAGGAAACGAGATCGGCGAATCTTTACGCGAATTTGGTTATCGATTACTCCCGCACCTTGATTTTCAATAACGGTCTCAAGGTTGAAGCCGGTTTGCGCCACAGCCGGCTTCCAATATTTCCGATAATTCTCATCGAGATCTGGAGAAAATCTCATCGCCATGAATGCCAGGTGGCTCTCTACCGACGTATGTTGAAGTTCAAAGAAACGATCCCAGCCTTTCGCCGTCAGCCACACGATCTCTTTTCCATAGAGATCGAATTGGAGTAAGCCTTCGTTTTGATACGAGCTTAGCAGATTCCTGGCCGAATCTGGTGAGATTGAGCCCATAACGCCAGCGGCGGTGTAAGGGTGAACGTTCTGTCGGATTCCAAAGTCGCTTCCGGCGCTCTTTCCCAACCACAAGATGAAGTTGTCAAGTTGCTCGCGAGGCGTTGGTATATGGGCGTTCTGGATGATTGCATCGATAAGACTGACATCGACATACGGCACTTCTTCTCGATTCCTCATTTGTCGCAAGGCTAAGGCCACCTTCGCTGATTCTTCAGCGTTGTAGGTCCGTGAACGTGCTCGGACCGTAAGCGTGAATGGACCGCCACAGCGAAGGCATTCCCAAGTGGAATCACCTCCATCTTTGAGTAGCTTTGCGCCGTCGCTATAGCAAATCGGGCACTTGATATTTTCTACACTCACGTTATCTCCGTTCAATTCGCCCAATCCCCTGGCCCATCCTGATGGGCTGGCCGGGGGCGAGCGACGCATCGAGCGTCACCTCGCCGGGGCGCGCGAGCAGGATCACCGAGGAGCCCAGCTCGAAGCGCGCCAGCTCCGCGCCGCGCTCGACCGCATACGGCGGCGCGACCGGCCCCGCGAGCGGTTTCGCCCCGCGCAGGTTGCTCTCGACGCCATGGTAGACCACGCGAATCTTG
>JACQKK010000169.1 GCA_016204605.1 Candidatus Lambdaproteobacteria bacterium | reverse complement strand
GGGCTCTGCCCGCGGGGGAGCGCCTAGAGATCGAGGCTGACGCCGGCGTGCCGGCGCAGCAGCCCTTGCAGGTGCGAGACCAGCTCCAGCCCTTCGCCCTTGTCATCGAGCCACTGGCCCGTCTCGGGGTGGTACGAGAAGTGGTAGGCCCGGCCGATCGAGGCCACGGCCAGCCAGAGCTGGCGCACCGGCGGCTGGGTGCTGAGGATCCACCGGCTGCCGTCGGCGAGGGTGATGGTGAGCGTGCCGAGCGCGTCCTCGCACTCGGCCCGGTCGGGGTCCACCTTGTCGAAGGCCCGTGCGACGCGGTCGTAGACCGCCTTCACCAGCGCCCGGTACTCGGGTTCCGCCATCGTGGCGGCGTTGACCGCGACCATCCCCATTCTCCCGACGCGGCCAGGTTATCGGCCCCATGGCAACCGAGGCCCGTGGCCGACGAAAGCGCCCTACTCGTGCTCCAGCTCCACCTGCAAGGCTTCGAGCACGCGGGTGACGAGCTCATAGTAGCCGAGGGTGACCGTAAGCTCAACGATCTCCCGCTCGCTCAGCAGCTTCTGCAGCGCGCGGAAGGTGGCGTCGCTCACACGCACGTGCTGCGCCATCTCGTCGGCATAGGCGAGCACGGCGCGCTCGCGCTCGTCGAACGCCGGCGAGTCGCGCCAGCGGGACAGCGCATCGATCTGCGCCTGGCGCACACCCGCCTTGAGGCCGATCGGGATGTGCTTGGTCCACTCGTAGTGCGCCTGGCGCAGGTCGCCGATGCGCAGGATGGCCAGCTCCCGCAGGCTCGGCGCCAGCGCCATCTTGTGGCGGATCGAATTGCCGAGCTTGAGGAAGCCGCGGGCGATCTCGGGGCTGTGGGCCAGCACGCGGTAGAGGTTGTGGATGGCGAAGCCGCGGGCCTCGATCTTGCCGAACATCTCGCGGACTTCCGGGCCGCCGGTCTGCTTGTCGAGCAATGCCACACGGGTCGTCATGGCGCCTCCAGGGTGGGGGATCGGGATGCGGTGCCGCCGCTCAGGTGCGAGGTTCCATCTCCTTCACCAGCCTCTTGATGCGTCGCGTGAACAGGAAGGCCAGCCCCAGCCACAGCGGGATGGTGAGCGCACTCCACAGCTCGGGATCGCCCGGAAAAAGCAAGAACGGCCGGGCAGCCTTGAACACGTAGCTCGCAAGCCCGGTCATGTAGTAGGTGAGCACGATCACGCTCAGCCCTTCCACCGTCCGTTGCAGCATGAGCTGGAGCGCGGCGCGGCGGTTCATGGCCTCGATGGTCTTCAGGTTCTGCCGCTCCATGGTCAGGTTCACGCGGGTGCGCAGCATGTTGCCCAGCGTGGTCAGTTGCGCGCCCAGCGCGTCGGCGCGCTCGATGAAGTTGCGGTAGCTGCGCACCGCCGGCGCCACGCGGTTGGTGAGGAACTCCGTGAGCGACTGGTAGCCCTCGCCCGTCTGCTCGCGCAGCCAGTGCAGCCGCTCCTCCAGGATGGCGAAGTAGGAGTTGGCGGCGGAGAAGCGGTAGCGCATGCGCTCGGTGAGCTGGATCAGGTCGGCCAGGTCCCGCGTCAGGTAGACCAGCCAGCCGTGCTCGCGCTCGGGGTCCGTCTCGCGCCGGGCCAGCTCCGTGGCGATCTCCTCGCTGTGCGCGGTGATGCGCAGCTCCGCGTCGCGCAGCAGCGCCACCTGCCGGCGATACTCCGGAACGGGCAGCAGCACGAGGTGGTAGTAGTTCTCCACGTCCAGCAGCCGGCGCGCCAGCCGCCCGACCCGCCCCGGGGTGAGCGTGCCCGCCGCGACGACGTAGCGACCCTGGCCGTAATCGTCCACCTGGAACGTGGTCCAGACGGCCGCCGCGCCCTCGACCACCTTCCCGCCGTAGATGGCGCCACCGAGCAGGAACGCGCGGTGCTCCCGGGTCAGGTCGAGCCCCTCAGTCACCAGCAGGTCCACGTCCACCAGCTTGGCCCCCAGCCGGGGAAAGGCGGGCAGGGTGAAGAGCTCGACGAACCGTTCGCCTGCTTCCGGGTGCTCAGGCGGGAGGTGGATCGTGGTGTAGCTGTAGAACTCCGTGTGCAGCTCCCAGATCAGCCGCAGGCGCGTGCCGTCGGCGAACCGCTTCTCCGCCGAGCCCGCCCGTTCCCCCCAGCGCACGGCGTCGGGCGGGATGCCCAGCTCGCGCAGCACCTCGTCGAACGTGTAGCGCACGGCCTCGCGGGTCTCCTCGCGCTCGTCGGCGAGAAGATAGGCCGAATGCCGGATGCGGGCCGGCACCTCGATCGAGACCGAGACCCGCTCGTGCAGCTCGCGGTGCACCGCGCGGATGGCCGCCACGGCCGATTCAGCGGGTTCGGCCGAGGGCGGAGGCATATGGCGGCTCGTCATCGTCGCTCGCGGGTGGGGGCGCCACCGAATGCCTGAACCAAGGTCCATACACCCATGCTGCGCTCCTCGTGTTAGCGGCTTGTGAGCGCGTGCGCCGGATCGCGGGCGGCCGGGTGCTGGGCGAGCCTCGCACGCGCCACAGGCGACCGGCGGATCGCTCAGCCCACCAGCGCCGTCTGGCCGCCATCCACGGGCAGGATCACCCCCGTGATGAACTTGGCCTCGTCCGACGCGAGGAACAAGGCGGCATGGGCCACGTCCCACGCCTCGCCCATCCGGCCGCCGAGCGGCACGCGCCGGTTGCGCTCCTCGATCACCTCCGCCTTCGACTTGCCCCGCGCCGCCGAGAAGCCCTCGATGGCCATGGGCGTGTTGATCAGCCCCGGCATGATGGCGTTGACGCGGATGCCGTGGCGCGCCGCACGCATGGCCACGGACTGGGTGAACGCGTTCACCCCCGCCTTGGACGTGCGGTAGGCGAGCATGCGCGTGGCGGAGACCGCCGCGGCCGAGGAGATGTTGACGATGGCGCCCGCCTTCTGGCGGATCATCTGCGGCATCACCGCCTTGCAGGTGAGGAACATCCCCTTCAGGTTCACCGCGAAGATGCGCTCCCAGGCCGCCTCCTCGAGGTCGAGCAGGCTGCGGTCGCCCTCGCCGGTGCCCACATTGTTGTGGAGGATGTCGATCCGGCCCCAGGCATCGAGACAGGCCTGCGCCAGCGCGGCGCAGTCGGCGGCGCGGGTGATGTCGGCCGCGCACGCGCGCGCCTCGCCGCCCTCCTGCTCGATCATGGCCCGCGTCTCCTCGGCCGAGTCGAGCCGGCGATCGACCAGCAGCACGCGCGCCCCGTGGCGGGCGAACAGGATCGCCGTGGCCCGGCCGTTGCCGATGGTGTCGCCGGGCGTCTGCCCCGCCCCCACCACGATGGCGATCTTGCCCTCCAGTCGCTTGTCCATGCTCGCGTCTCCACACCGAAAGGTCTTCGGGAGCGGTTCTCCCTCCCCCCTTGCGGGGGAGGGCCGGGGTGGGGGCATGGCCGCGATCACCCCCACCCTGCCCTCCCCCATCGAGGGGGAGGGTTCGCCATGCTCCGAGCGCCAGTCTATCGCCCATGCCGGGGCCGAAGCGCAAGAGGGGGCAGGGGTGGCCGCCATGCACAGGTACCGGCGGGGACGGTCAGAAAGGTGATCGTGGCGTTGACTCCGGCCGCGCCAGGCGCCAAAGTGTAACCGGGAAGGAGGACTCCCCGCATGAAACGCGCGCTTGCACGAGCGATGGCCGTCTGTTGGGTGCTGCTCCTGCTGGGGTTCGCACCGGTCGCGCTGGCCTGCGCGCTGTCCGCGCAAGGCCGCGGCGCCTGCCGTGTGGAAGCGCGCTGCGGTCAGACGGGCGCGGTGATCCATTGCACCGCCGAGCGCGCCCTCGGCTCCCTGCTGGCCGGCAAGACGGACGTCGAGAAGTTTCCCGGTTCACCGGCGCTGAGCTTGCCACCCGCCGTCGCTCCCGCGCCGGGTCTGCCGGAAGCGGCCCACGCGTTCAGGCCACCCGCCGCGCAGACCTCGGCCGTCCATACGACCCTGTTCGCGCAAGCCGTCCTGCTGCGCATCTAGCCGTTCACCACCCTCCGTCGTTTTGCGCGCCGAACGCCGGTCCGCCTTGCGCGGAGCGGCCCGGCCGCGCCATATCCAATGTCCACAGACGGTGAACCCATGCGATCCCCGATGAAGTCCGCAGGCATGGCCCTGTTCGCGGCGAGGAGCGCCGCGTTCCTGGCGGCGGCATTGCTGGCCCTCGCGAGCTGGGGCAGCCCTCTCGCGAGAGCGCAGACCGGCCCTGGGGGAAACCCCATGCGCGACATGATGCGGCAGATGATGCAGGGTTACGTGCCGCCGCCGGGCATGAGCGCCGACGCGTTGCCCGAACCGGATTCGGAGGGCACCCGATTGATGGCACGGTACTGCGCGCAGTGCCACGACCTGCCCAGTCCGCGCTACAAGACCGCCGCCGAGTGGCCCGCGGTGTTCGACCGCATGAACGCCCGCATGCGGATGATGGGCGGCGGCATGATGGGCGGCGGCATGATGGGTGGCGGGATGATGGGCATGGGCCGCGTGGAAGCGCCCGGCGCATCCGAAGGGGCAGCCCTGCTCGCCTACTTGCAGCGGAACGCGATGCGTCCGGCGCGCCCGGAAGAGCTGCAAGCAGGCGACCCGGCCGATCGGGCCGTCTTCCTGGGCGTGTGCGCCCAGTGCCACGCGCCGCCTTCCCCGTCGCTCCATCCGCCCGACGCGTGGTTGGGCATCGTCGCGCGGATGCAGGCGAATATGCAGTTGATGGACAAGCCGCAGCCGACGCCGCAACAGCGCGAAGCGATCGTCCGCCTTCTCCAGGCGGCCGCACGTTGGTCGGCGAATCACCCCTTCCCCCGGGAGAACCAATGATCCGCATGCCCGATTGCACTCGGTTGAACACGAACTCCAGGACGCGGCGGAGCACCGCGCCGCGCCGATGGTATGCCATGGCCATCGTGGGTGCCGTCATTGCCGCAGGCGCGGGAGGCAATGCCCTGTGGCAGACCGGCGCACTGGCCCAGCAGGATGATCCCAACGTGGTGGTCAACCTCACGACCATGGTGGGCAAGAAGGCGCCCTCGTTCGCGCTCGCCACCTCGGAGGGCAAGCGATACGCGATCGCCCCGGGCGACGGGCGCAGGTACGTCCTGATCTTTCACATGGGGTCGGTGTGAGGGCTGTGCATGACCCAGCTCGTCGAGCTGGAAAAAAGCATGGCCGCGCTTCGGCAGCTTGCCGAGATTTACGTCGTGAACGTGGACACGCCGGAGAACTCCCGCATGTTGAAGCGCCTGACCGGGATCAGCGTCCCCGTGCTGCTCGACAGCAACGCACTGGCGGTGAGCCGGCGTTACGACATGCATGCCCGGCCCGGCGTGCCGATGGGCGGGATGCGCGGCGTGCCCGCCATGGGGTTCGTGATCGTGGATGGCCGAGGGATCGTGCGCGTCCAGCGCTCACACCTGTTCTTCGGTCAGGACGCGGAACTGATGCTCAAGACGCTGCGCTCTCTCTAGTTCCCGGACGCCGTGAGGGAGCGGCCGGAGCGCGCCGCGTGCCGCAGCGCCAGCGGGGCGCGACGCTCTTGCCCAGCGGATCCGAATCCGGGAAAATGGGCAGGAGGCCGCTTCCAAAGCCTGTTGTGTCGCCAACCGAAGGTCTGCGATGGGAATCGAGGGGCTGCTCAGGGAAAAGCGGGAGGACATCCTGCGGCTCGCGGCCAAACACGGCGCCCGCAACGTGCGGGTGTTCGGCTCGGTGGCCCGGGGCGAGGCAGACGAGGTCAGCGATATCGACTTCCTGGTGGAGATGGAGCCCGGGCGGAGCATTCTCGACATGGGGGGCCTGCTGGTGGACCTTGAGGAACTGCTCGGCCGCAACGTGGACGTGGCCACGGATCGCGGTCTCAAACCGCGCATCCGGGAGCGGGTGCTTCGGGAGGCCGTCACCCTATGAGGGACCCTCGCGAGCGCCTGCGGGATATGCTCGAGGCCATCGCGAACATCGAACGGTATGCGGTTCGCGGCCGGGACGCCTTCGAGCGGGATGAGCTTCTCCAGAGCTGGCTCGTCAGGAATCTCCAGATCATCGGCGAGGCGGCACGAGCGCTCCCGCAGGACATGCGGGTTCAAGCCCCCGCGGTTCCGTGGTCGAAAATCATGGGGATGCGCAACATCCTGGTTCATGATTACTTCGGGATTGAGCTGGCGGTGCTCTGGGACGCTGTCGAGCATGACCTGCCTATGCTGAAGCAGGAGATCGAGCTGCTGCTGGACGCGCTGGAGCGGCGGGCCGGCGTCTAAGTGGGTCCCGACCCTAGAGAAGCTGCCGGCGGCCCTTGCTCTGGAGCACCCCCCATGGCGCGCATCGAGATCGACCGGGAGCGGATCGCGGACTTCTGCCGCCGCAACCACATCCGCAAGCTGGCGCTGTTCGGCTCGGTGCTGCGGGACGACTTCGGCCCGGAGAGCGACGTGGACGTGCTGGTCGAGTTCGAGCCGGACGCAAGGGTCGGGTTGTTCGACGTGGCCCGGATGGAGCGGGAGCTTTCGCCCCTGTTCAGCGGACGAAAGATCGATCTTCGTACCGCAGAGGACCTGAGCCGGTACTTCCGCGACGAGGTGGTGGCCATGGCCGAGGGCGTCTATGCGGCGTGAGGACGAAATTCGCATGAGGCACATGCTGGATGCCGCCAGGGAAGCGCTCGGGTTCGTGGCAGGACGAGAACGGTCCGCGCTCGACGACAATCGGAAATTGACGCTTGCTCTGGTCAAATCCGTGGAGATCATCGGAGAAGCCGCCCGCAACGTGTCGGATGCCACGCGAGCCGGGCTGCCCGAAATCCCCTGGCTGGACATCACGGGGATGCGACACCGGCTCGTGCACGCCTACTTCGACATTAGACTCGATGTTGTGTGGAACACCGTTACGCAGAACCTTCCCCCGCTGATCGCAGAGCTTGAGCGGATTCTCGAAGCGCCATCCGGGCCGCCGGCCCCGTGATGGCCGCCCCCCCGATCCATCCCCTATATGGAGAACGCCCCGATGAAACTGGACGTGAGACTGCGCATCCGCGATCTGCGGGAGGCGGCGGCGGCCGCCCAGGGCTACGAGCGACTGGGGTACGGCACGGTGTGGAGCAGCGAGGTGGGCCATTGCCCGTTCATGCCGCTGGCGCTCGCCGCCACGGCGACGCAGCGGGTCGGGCTGGGCACGGCGATCGCCATCTCGTTCGTGCGCTCGCCGATGGTCACCGCCTCGATGGCCTGGGACCTCCAGCGGGCGAGCGGGGGTCGACTGACGCTGGGGCTGGGGACGCAGGTGCGGGCGCACAACGAGCGGCGCTACTCGGTGCCCTGGACGGCGCCGGCGCCGCGGGTGCGCGAGCTGATCCGCTGCATCCGCGCCATCTGGGAGAGCTTCCAGACCAACGCCCCCGCCGCCTTCAAGGGCGAGCACTACCAGTTCACGCTGATGACGCCGACGAACAACCCGGGGCCGATCGACCACCCGCACATCCCGATCCAGCTCGCCGGGGTGAACCCGATCATGTGTCGCACGGCGGGCGAGGTGGCCGATGGGCTCCAGGTGCACTCTTTCCACTCGGCCCGCTACCTGCGCGAGGTGGTGCGGCCCGCGGCGGAGGAGGGCCGGCGCCGCGCCGGCAAGACCCTCGATGGCTTCGAGTTCACCTCGGGACTGTTCGTGGTGACCGGCCAAACCAAGGCGGAGATCGAGCAGGCGGACCGCGCGGCGCGGGACCGCATCGCCTACTACGCCTCGACCCCCGGCTACCGGCGCGTGTTCGATACCCACGGCTGGGGCGCCGTGGCCGACGAGCTCAAGCTGATGGTGCGCCGCGGCGAGTGGGAGCGGATCGCCGGCAAGATCACCGACGAGATGCTGGCCGAGTTCGCCGTGGTCGCGCCGCCCGAGCGCCTGGCCCGGGCCATCCAGGAGCGCTGCCGCGGGCTGCTGGACCGGGTCGCGCTCTACCTGCACGTCCCCCCGGAGGACCCGGACGGCCGCTGGCGGGCGCTGCTGCAGGGGTTCGGCCAGGCCGGCGCCGCGGCGTAGGCGAGGATTTCAACTCCCCGACCCTCCCTCTTCGTTGGCGGAGAGGGAGGGCCGGGTTCCGGACATCGAAGCGGTACCCGCACTTTCCCTCGCTCCATGTCTTGAAGAGAGGGCCAGGGGGTGAGGTCGCAGGCGCGCCGGCGAGAGGCATCACCCCGCGCGCGACCGGAAGATGGCCTCGTCGCCGCTGGCGTGGCGCGAGATCAGGCGCCGGCTCAGCACGACCGCCTCGATGGCGAACGCCGACGTGATCGCGATCACCCCCACCAGCGTGCCGTTGACGCCCGGATACACGAGCGTGATGGCGCCCACCGCCAGCACGGCCAGCATGCGGCTGCCGGCCGATGTGGCGAGGCTGCGCGTGTTCTTCGTGGCGGCGATCAACCCCCGGCACAGCGAGGAGTATCCCCAGAACACCGTGACCACGAACGCGATCTGGAGTCCCGGCAGCGTATAGGCGGCCAGCTCGGCGGTGAGCCCCATCATCCCTTGCAGGAACGGCGCGGCGAGCGGCGTGTTGAAGAGCAGGAACAGCCCCGCCACGAACGCGAGAATCGCGCCGTTGGAGAAGCGCAGCACGGCCTGGAAATCCTCCCGCGACCGCACCAGCGTCTGCGCCGTCTGGATCAGGTTCCGCAGGGGGCTGATCAGCATGCGCACCAGGCCGTTGGCCACGCCGAAGGCGGCCAGGGCCAGGTCCGGCGCATGCAAACGGCCCAGGAAGAAGTTGACGATGACCAGCGTGCCGTTCTCCGTGCTCTGGTTGATCATGAGCGGCCACGTGAACCGCCACAGCTCGCGCGCCGTGACCGGCTGACCGAGGTCCGGGGGCAGCTCCCGGTAGAACGGCCGCGCCATCAGCGACGTGAAGAAGGTCTCGGTGATCAGGCACAGCGTCAGCGCCGCGCCGCCCACCGCCGCGCCGTGCAGCACCAACGGCAGCGCCGCCAGCCAGCCGGCGAGGCTGCTCAGGCGAATCACCGTGCCGATCCCCACCAGCGCCGTGCGGCGGTTCAGCATGATCAGGGCCTGCGAAACGCCGCGGATACTGATGAAAGGCATCACCAGCGCGATGAAGAACGTGCACAGCTTCGCCTCCGCCACCACCTCCCGGCTCGCGCCCATCAGGCCGCCGTAGACCCAGTCGCCGAGAGGCGTCCAGGCGAGGATGTTCATCGCCAGGAACGGCAACGCGATCACCATCCAGTAGAAGCGCACCACGCGGAACACGGAGCGCTTGTCGCTCACGAAGGAGAGCGCGGTGAACGGCGAGGTCCAGTTGGGCGTGTTCAGCACCTGGTTCGAGGCGAACGCCACGCTGTAGCCGGCCAGGATCAGCTTCGGCCGCGGCAGCCGCGCCAGGAAGCCATAGATGATGCCGTGCGAGATCTGCTGCATCTCGGTGTTGAGCACCAGCGGCAGGAAGAATTTCGCCACGTCCCAGGCGCCGAGGTGGGGCCGCGCGGCCCCGGCCGGCTCGGCCGGCGGGGCGGGCTCTCCGCCGCTGGCTTCCGCCGGCGACGTGGCTGCTGCGTGTTCCGATGAGGTGGACGTCATGAGGTCGGAGGTTGGAGGTGGAGTCGGAGCCCCGCGCCGGGACGCGTGGCAGGGCACGCGGGGTGGGGAGGGACGTTGCCGCGCGGACGGGCCGGTTGCGCCACGCGCAAGCATCCGCGGACGCCCGCCGGCGGCCTTGACGGCGACGGAGCGAGCCGCCGTGGCGCGGGCACGCGCGAGGCCGGCCGGAGCACGGTCGCCGGGCGCGCGGGCCGCCCGCGGTGCCGCCACGACGCAGGGTCGGACTCCGCACACGCCGCCGGGCGCGCCTGGCGCCGCGTGGGCGCCGCGCGCGACGCACCGCCCGAGGCCGTGGTGCCGCCATTGCCGGGCTCTGCCGGCTTCTTGCTGCCGCCCGGATCGATGACGTTCGCGCAGAACAGCCGCCAGCCCAGGCCGAACACCTGCGTTTCCGCCGCGCCGATCAGGGCCACGATGGCGAAGATGGCGCCGTTCATCAGGGGGAAGGACACGGCCAGGGCGGCCACCGCCAGGGCCGCGAGCAGCCGGAGCGCGAGGTTGCCGGGGGTGTCGGGCGGACTGCCCAGCGCGGCGGCGATGCCTTCGAACAGGGCCAGGTAGCCCCACAGGATGGCCAGCAGGAACACCAGCAGCAGGGCGGGCTCGGCACGGGCGGCCACCCCTTCGGGCAGACCCAAGGCCACCCGCAACAGCCACCCGTCCACGGGGCTGTAGAACACGACGAATGACACGCCGGCGAAGAGCAGCACGTAGCGAAACGCGAAACGCATCGCCACCCACAACGACTCCCGACCGCCGGCCCCGGCGCGACCCACCGCGTGCAGGCCGCGCAGCGGGCTGTACATCAGCACGGCAAGGGCATAGGCGACCCCGAAGGCGGCGAGATTCAGCTCCGGTTCCGGGCCTTGCCCCAGGCACACCGCCACAACCAGCAGCACCAGGCGTCGCGAGAGCGAGGCCGCCCGCTCCGCGCCGCCACGCGCCGTCGGCTCGCCGGCGGGGACAGCCACCAGCAGGCGCAGCGCGCGCATGCTGATGGGCAACAGCACCAGCCCCTCCAGCCACGCGGCCGCGACCCAGGCCGCGGCGCCCAGCACGGCCCCATCGAGCCAGTGTTCGAGCACGCCCAGCAGCCCCACCAGCAGGAGCACCCGGGG
>JACQKK010000025.1 GCA_016204605.1 Candidatus Lambdaproteobacteria bacterium | reverse complement strand
CGCCACAGCGATCCACTCCGGGGAGGGAGGCCGGAGGGCGCCGGGCAGCGCTCCGCAGGCCATCGCCGCGACCCTGACGCCCACAGACGGCATGAGGTGACGGACGACTTTGGACTTGCCCTGGCGGCGTCGCGACATCCGGTTGACATTCGGGGCGATTCCATTTAGATATTATCGTTTACGATTTGCTGGCGTAGCTCAATGGTAGAGCAGCTGTTTTGTAAACAGCAGGTTGCGGGTTCGATTCCCTTCGCCAGCTCCAGCGGGGACCGAGCAGGACGCCCGGCGGGATCAGGGCCCGGCAGGACACGGGGAGATTCCCGAGCGGCCAAAGGGATCAGACTGTAAATCTGACGGCTCCGCCTTCGGAGGTTCGAATCCTCCTCTCCCCACCAACGCGGCGTGGGCCCGCAGTCCGCGGCGACGGAGGCTCCGGGGCAGGCTGCCGGAGGCGCCGCGGCAGTGAGGCCCAGGGGCACGGGCCCGGGTAGCTCAGTGGTAGAGCGCTTCCTTGGTAAGGAAGAGGTCGGCAGTTCAATCCTGCTCCCGGGCTCCACCCCCTTGACGTTCAACGGATCGAGGCGGCCATGGCGGATATCATTCACCTCGAATGCACCGAGTGCTCGCGCATCAACTACACGACCTTTCGCAACAAGAAGAAGGGCACGGACAAGCTGCAGAAGAAGAAGTACTGTAGGTTCGACCGCAAGCACACTGTGCACAAGGAAACGAAGTGACGGCGCAGGGTGGCGGCGGGCGGCCGTGCGGCCGCCGACCCAGGCCAGTAGCTCCAATGGTAGAGCACCGGTCTCCAAAACCGGTTGTTGTGGGTTCGAGTCCCTCCTGGCCTGTACCCCTGGTTGGCCGAGGCCGCCCCGGGGCTCGGCAGTGCAACGTCAACGCGGCGCCCGCCCGATGGGGCGGCGCCGGAGCTGAGCGGACGAGATGCGGCTCTTCGGTGCGATCCGGCAGTTCTTCGCCGACGTGAAGTCGGAGTTCAAGCGGGTGAGCTGGCCCACGCGCGACGACACGCTGAAATCCACGGGGATCGTGGTGTTTCTCTCCCTGGTCATGGCGGTGTTCCTGGGCGTGGTGGATACGGGGCTTTCCAGCACCATCAAGTTCATCATTCGCGGCGGCTGAGCGCGGCCGGGGCGGAAGCGGCGCGGCCACACCCGCGCGGAGAGGAAACGGGGCAAGCCATCATGGCCGAACAGACACAGCCCGAGCAGCGGCCGGCCGAAGACCAGGCGCCGGAAGCCGCGCCTGTTGCGGCGCCGGATGTGGCGTCTGTCGCGGCGCTGGATGTAGCGCCGGCGGCCGCAACGCAGCCCGGCCCAGAGCCGGTGGCGACGCAGCCGGCGGCGGCGGAGCCGAGCCCCTACGGCCCGGACTATAAGTGGTACATCCTCCAGACCTATTCGGGGTTCGAGCACCGCGTCGAGCGCACGATCAACGAGAAGCTGAAGATCTCGCAGCTCGTGCCGCTGGTCGAGGAGGTGTTCGTGCCGGGCGAGGACGTGACCCGGGTCAAGAACGGCAAGAAGCGCAAGACCCACGTCATATATTTTCCGGGCTACGTCCTGATCAAGATGAAGCTGACGGACGAGCTCTGGCACCTGCTGATGGGCATCCCCCGCGTGTCGGGGTTCGTGGGCGGCACGCGCAAGGAGCCGCAGCCCCTCGAGGACTCCGAACTGGGGATGATCCGCCACCAGATGACGCAAGGCGTGCGCCAGCAGGCGATGCGGGAGGAGTTCGGGGTCGGCCAGCAGGTGGTGGTGATCGATGGCCCGTTCGCGAACTTCACCGGCAAGATCGACGAGGTCAACAACGAAAAGAACAAGCTGCGGGTGCTGATCAGCATTCTCGGCCGTTCGACGCCGGTCGAGCTCGATTTCGACAAGGTGAAGGCGTACACCCCGGAAGGCTGAACGGCCCTGGCGGCCCGCTCGCGGCGAGCACTCCCGCGCGCTGCTTTCCCGCATCCCCGATGGCGGTATGGCAAAGAAAGTCACGGCACTGATCAAGCTGCAAATCCCCGGCGGCAAGGCCACCCCCTCGCCGCCGGTGGGGCCGGCGCTCGGCCAGCACGGCGTGAACATCATGGAGTTCTGCAAGAGCTTCAACGCCGCCACCCAGCAGCACGACGGGACGATCATCCCGGTGGTGATCACGGTCTACCAGGACCGCACGTTCACGTTCATCACCAAGACCCCGCCGGCCTCGGTGCTGATCCTGAAGGAGCTGGGCATCGAGAAGGGCTCCGGCCAGCCCAACAAGACCCAGGTGGGCAAGCTGACCCAGGAGCAGGTGGCGAAGATCGCCAAGGTCAAGCTGCCCGACCTGAACTGCTACGATATCGACGCCGCGAAGCGCATCATCGCCGGCACGGCCCGCAGCATGGGCGTCGAGGTCGCCGAGTAACCCGCGAGCGCGCCACCGTACGAGGTTGCCATGCCCCACAAGCTGACCAAGCGCCAGAAGCTGCAGAAGACGCTGCTGGATGCGACCAAGCAGTACCCGCTGCCCGAGGCCATCGCCCTGGTGAAGCAGTGCGCGCTGAAGAAGTTCGACGAGAGCGTGGACCTGGCCATCAAGCTGGGCGTGGATCCGCGCAAGGCCGACCAGATGATCCGCGGCTCCTGCGAATTGCCCCACGGCACGGGCAAGACCGTGCGCGTGCTGGCCATCGCCAAGGGCGAGAAGGCCGCCGAGGCCAAGGCGGCCGGAGCGGACCAGGTGGGCGCCGAAGACGTGATCGAGAAAATCCAGGGCGGCTGGCTCGACTTCGACCGCGTGGTGGCGACCCCCGACATGATGGGCCAGATCGGGAAGATCGGGAAGATTCTCGGGCCGCGCGGCCTGATGCCCAATCCCAAGACCGGCACCGTCACCCTCGAGGTGGGCAAAGTCATCACCCGCATCAAGGCCGGCCAGGTCGAGTTCCGCGTGGACAAGGCCGGCATCGTCCACGTCCCGGTCGGACGCGCCTCCTTCGAGCCGAAGAAGATCGAGGAGAACGTGCAGACGCTGGTGGATACGATCAAGCGCATGCGCCCCGCGACCGCCAAGGGCGTCTACATCAAAGGCGTGACGCTGGCCTCGACCATGGGCCCCGGCGTGGCGCTGGATGCCCAGGCGCTGCTGGATTGAGCCCGGCGCGCGTTGCAGCGGCCGTAGGCGCCCCGGGTACCGCTGGAGTGAGCCCGGCCCGCCGCGGCGCATGAAACCAAACGAACCGAGGAGCACGGCCGAGCCCAGCCACGCACTGCCGTAACCGAACACACGGTGTCGAAGACCGTAGGGGCAACGGCCCGTCACGGGCCGGGGCTTAATCCGGAAACCCTGCCGAGACATCGGAGCACCGCACTCTGGGCCGTGCCCTGGGGAGGCGCGCAACGCGCGCCGCGCCCGGGAGGGCTCGGCCGCAGCGTCTCTGAGTCCCGCCCGTTTCCCGCTTCCCGGCGCCCGCCGGAGCCCCTCCCGGAACAGCGATACCCCCCGAACCAGCCGCGGCCGCGTGCGTGCGGGCCCGGCTGCCCGCAAGGCGCCATCCAACAAGGGAACGCCTTGGGACATGCTTGTCAGGAGCCGAACGTGAAGCGAGCGAACAAAGAAGAGCTGCAAGGCGTAATGGCCGGGATTTTCCAGGGCGCTCAGATGGGCATCCTGGTGGATTACCGCGGTCTCAAGGTCGGCGAGGTGACGGAGCTGCGCCGGCGGCTGCACGAGGCCCACGCGAACATGCGCGTGCTGAAGAACCGCATCGCCAGGCGCGCGCTCGCCGGCTCGCCGTTCGAGCCTCTCGCGCCGAGCCTGACCGATACGCGGGCGCTGGTCTACAGCGCCGACCCGGTGGGGCCGGCCAAGGCGGTGGTGCGCTTCGGCACCGAGAACGAGCGGCTCAAGCTCGTCTGCGGCTTTCTGCGCGCGGGCGCCCAGGGCACGCTGATGACCGCCGACCAGGTCAAGGCGCTCAGCAGGTTGCCCTCGCGCCAGGAGCTGCTCGCGACGCTGCTGGCCGTGATGCATGCGCCGGCGCAAAAGCTGGTGCGCACCCTGCACGAGGTGCCCGCCAAGTTCGTCCGCACGCTGGCCGCCGTGAAGGAGGCCAAGGAGCAGGCCGCGGCCTGACCCCCCGCGCGAACCAGATCCCGATCATCACCCCGGCGGCGGCCAGGACGCCCCGAGGGACGCGGTCACCCGCAACACGGTCCGCCGGCGGCTCTTCCCCGAAGACCCCCGATCCGGGCCCAACCCAGAGCAGAGGAATCCGAGCATGGCCGACATCACGAAAGAGCAGGTGATCGAGTTCATCGCCAACATGTCGGTGCTGGAGCTGGCCGACATGATCAAGCAGATGGAGGACAAGTTCGGCGTGAGCGCCGCGGCTGCGGTCGCGGTGGCCCCGCTGGCGGGCGCCGCCGCCGGCGGTGCGCCGGCTGCCGCCGCCGCCGAGCAGACGGCGTTCACCGTCGTGCTGGCCGCCGCGGGCGAGAAGAAGATCAACGTCATCAAGGAGGTCCGCGCCATCACCGGCCTGGGGCTGAAGGAGGCGAAGGACTTCGTCGAGGGCGCCCCGAACACGGTGAAGGACGGCGTCACCAAGGAAGAGGCCGAGAAGCTCAAGAAGCAACTCGAAGACGCCGGCGCCAAGGTCGAGGTCAAGTAGCGCCGGGGATTTCGGTGGGGGACGGTTTGCTGGAATCGAGCGGGCAGGCGCCGCAGCCTCACCCCCGCCGCTGGCGCGGCTGCCCCCTCTCCTGGGGGAGAGGGGGTAACCGCGATCGGCGCGGATGACTGATCCGAGGCCCCCTCCCTCTCCACCAGGAGAGGGAGGGCTGGGGAGGGAGAGGCCGCCGGCGGAGGCGCCATCGCTCAAGCTGCCCCACTTCCGGCGTTGCCGATCCACGCTAGGCCCCGCAGCGGTTCAGCACCGGCCCCGCGCCCAGGCGCCATCCGCAGGGTCGCGGAGGCGCTGCGGCGCCGATCCATCAACGGAGGGATGCCCCGATGGCAGAACAGGAAGGGAGGCGCGACGAGTCTTCGGCCATCACGGAGAAGCTGCTGGCCTCGCGGATGGTGCTCGTCGCGGGCGCCGTCACCTCCGAGATGGCCGCCAAGGTCATCCAGCAGTTGATCCTGCTGGACCAGGACGACGCCAAGAAGCCGATCACGCTGCTGGTGAACTGCCCGGGGGGCGAGGTGCACTCGGGGTTCGCCGTCTACGACATGGTGCGCTTCATCTCGGCGCCGGTGGTGAGCGTGGTGATCGGGCTGGCGGCGAGCATGGGGTCGATCATTCCGCTCGCGGCCCCGAAGGGCAGCCGCTATTCGCTCCCCCACGCCAAGTTCCTGATCCACCAGCCGCTGCTGGTGGGGTATCAGGGTCGCGCCACCGATCTGGAGATTCAGGCGAAGGAGATTCTGCGGGACCGGGACCGGATCGTGAAGCTCTACGCCGAGCACACCGGCCGCCCGCCCGAGACCGTCGCCAAGGACATCGACCGCGACAAGTGGCTCACCGTGGAGGAAGCGCTGGCCTACGGCCTCGTGGATCACGTCGTCGCCTCGCGCGCCGAGCTGCCCCATCTGCGCCCATGAGGGCGGGGTGGCGGCCAGGGGCTACTTGAACAGGTCCTTGAAGCGCTCGACGAAGCGGTTCTTCAGGGGATAGTTCTCCTCCTTGCGGCGGGTCTCATCGCCGGCCTCGCCGAATTCCCTGAGCAGCTCCCGCTGGCGGTCGTTGAGGTTGGTGGGAATCTCGACGATCACCCGCACGTACTGATCCCCGCGGCTGCCCCCGCGCAACTGCGGGATGCCCTTGCGCGGCATGCGGAACTGGCGGCCGCTCTGGGTGCCGGCGGGAATCTTGAGCTCCACCTTGCCTTCCAAGGTCGGCACGACGATGTCGGTGCCCAGCGCCGCCTGGACGAACGTGACCGGGATTTCGCAGTACACGTCGAAGCGGTCCCGCTCGAAGAACGGGTGGGGCTTGACCGAGATCGCGATGTAGAGATCGCCGGGCGGGGCGCCGTTGGTGCCGTGCTCACCCTCGCCGTTCAGCTTGAGGCGCGCCCCTGAATCCACCCCGGCGGGGATGGTGACCCGGATGCGGCGCGTCTGCCGGAGGCGCCCGTCGCCGTGGCACTTGGGGCACGGCGTGCGGATGATCCGCCCTTCCCCGCGGCAGCGGCTGCACGTCGTCGCCACGCTGAAGAAGCCCTGCTGGATGCGCTGCTGGCCGCTGCCCTGGCAGACAGGGCAGACCTCGACATCGCGCGACGACTTGGCGCCGAGGCCGCCGCACTGGTCGCAGGTCTCCAGGCGCGGGATGTTGACTTCCGTCGAGTGGCCGAACGCCGCCTCCATGAAGCTGATCTCCATGTTGTACTGGAGATCTGCCCCGCGGCGCGCCTGGCGCCCGCCGCCGGCGCGCGGCCCGCCGAAGAAATCGGAGAAGATATCGCCGAAGATGTCGCCGAAGCCGCCGAAGCCGGGCTCGCCCGGGCCGCCGCCCATCCCCTCCGGCACATGGCCGAACTGGTCGTACTGCGAGCGCTTGGCCTTGTCGCTCAGGACGGCGTAGGCCTCGGAGGCTTCCTTGAACTTCGCCTCGGCCTCGGCGTTGCCCGGGTTGCGATCGGGATGGTACTTGAGGGCGACTTTCCGGTAGGCCTTCTTGATCTCCTCGTCCGTGGAGCCCCGGGCCACTCCCAGAATCTCGTAGTAGTCGCGCTTGGCCAACGGCTGTGCTCCTTCTCAAGAAAAAACGGCCCCCGCCGCGGCCACCCCAATGCGGGGGGCGTCGTCGGGGCGCTCCCCACGCCGCAGGGGCGGCGAGGCTGGGCGCCCCTTGCGCCGCCATCGCCGGAAACCCGGGTCACCCTCCCTGGCGATTCAGGCCTTGTTGTCCTTCACTTCCTCGAACTCGGCATCGACGACGTTCTCGTCCTTGCCGCCCGCGGGCTTGGGACCGCCATCGCCGCCGGTCTGCCCACCCTGCTGCTGTTGCTGCTGCTGGCTGGCGCTGCGCTTGTAGAGCGCCTCGGCCAGCACATGGGAGGCCTTGGTGAGCGCCTCGATGCCCGCGTCGATCTTCGCCGGGTCGTTGCTCTGGAGGGCCTCCTTGAGCTTGCCGATGGCCGCTTCCACCTCCTTGCGGTTGGATTCGGGCACGGAGTCCTTGACGTCTTGGAGGGTGCGCTCGGTGCTGTAGATGAGCGACTCGGCCTGGTTCACCTTCTCCACGCGGTCCTTCTTGGTACGGTCGTCGGCGGCGAAGCGCTCGGCCTCGTTGACCATGCGCTTGATCTCCTCCTCGCCGAGCCCGCTCGAGGCGGTGATGTGGATGTCCTGCTGCTTGCCGGTGCCCAGGTCCTTCGCCGTCACGTGGACGATGCTGTTGGCGTCGATATCGAAGGTGACCTCGATCTGCGGCACGCCGCGCGGCGCCGCGGGGATGCCGATCAGCTCGAAGCGGCCCAGGGTCTTGTTGTCGCCGGCCATGGGCCGTTCGCCTTGCAGCACGTGGATGCTGACCGCCGGCTGGCTGTCGGAGGCGGTCGAGAACACCTGGCTCTTCTTGGTGGGGATGGTGGTGTTGCGCGGGATGAGCGTGGTCATCACCCCGCCCAGGGTCTCGATCCCGAGCGAGAGCGGGGTCACGTCGAGCAGCAGCACGTCCTTGACCTCGCCTTTCAGCACGGCGCCCTGGATGGCGGCGCCCACCGCGACCACCTCGTCGGGGTTCACGCTCTTGTTGGCCGGCTTGCCGAAGAAATCCTCGACGATCTTCTGCACCCTGGGCATGCGGGTCATCCCGCCCACCAGGATCACCTCGTCGATATCCGACGCGGTGAGCCCGGCATCCTGGAGCGCCTTCTTGGTGGGCTCCAGCGTCTGCTGCACCAGATCCTCGACGAGCTGCTCGAGCTTCGAGCGGGTGAGCCTGATGTTCAGGTGCTTGGGCCCCGAGGCGTCGGCGGTGATGAACGGCAGGTTGATATCCGTCTCCATCGACGAGGAGAGCTCGTGCTTGGCCTTCTCGGCGGCCTCCTTGAGGCGCTGCAGCGCCATCTTGTCGTTGCGCAGGTCGATCCCCTGGTCCTTCTTGAACTCGTCGGCCAGGAAGTTGATGATGCGGTTGTCGAAATCCTCGCCGCCCAGGTAGGTGTTGCCGTTGGTGGATTTCACCTCGAACACGCCATCGCCCAGCTCCAGGATCGAGATGTCGAACGTGCCGCCCCCCAGGTCGTACACGGCGATCTTCTCGTCCTTCTTCTTGTCGAGACCGTAGGCCAGCGCCGAGGAGGTGGGCTCGTTGATGATGCGCAGCACCTCCAGCCCGGCGATGCGCCCCGCGTCCTTGGTCGCCTGGCGCTGGGCGTCGTTGAAGTAGGCCGGCACGGTGATGACGGCCTCCTTCACCTCCTCGCCGAGGTAGTCTTCGGCCGTCTGCTTCATCTTCTGCAGGATGAACGCCGAGACCTCGGCGGGGGAGTACTTCTTGCTCTGCATCTCCACATAGGCCAGGTCGTTGGGCCCGCGCACGATCTTGAACGAGCTGGTCTTGATCGCCTTCTGCACCTCCCCGGAATCGAAGTTGCGGCCGATCAGGCGCTTGATGGCGGAGATCGTGTTCACGGGATTGGTGATCGCCTGGCGCTTGGCCACCTGACCGACGAGCCGCTCCGCGGATTGGGTGAACGCCACCATCGAAGGCGTGGTGCGCGCGCCCTCCGCGTTGGTGAGCACCTTGGGCTCGCCGCCTTCCATGATGGCGACGCACGAGTTCGTCGTGCCCAGGTCAATACCAATGACTTTTGCCATGTCCGAATCCTCGGGATGTTCTGTTGAGCCTCAATCGCCACATCTTCGCCGCAGCGGGCCGGCCGGTCACTCCGAGCCCGGTTCATCCGCCTTCGATTCGCTGCTGCGCTTGGCCACGACGACCATCGCCGGCCGCACGACACGCTCGTGGAGCACGTACCCCGGCTGGTATTCCTCGACCACATGGTTTTCGGGGACGGCGTCGTTTTCCGCCACGCTCACCGCTTCCTGCCGACGGGGGTCGAAGGGCGCCCCCACGGTCTTGATGCGGGTCATGCCATATTTCTCGAAGGTATCGCCGAGCTGCTTGATCACGAGCTCGATCCCCTTGAGGAACGAGGCCAGCTCCTGGCCTTCCGGGCCTTCCGCGTGGGAGACGGCACGCTCCATGTTGTCCATGATGCTGGCGAGGTCGCGCAGCAGCGGCAGATTCACGTAGCGGGCAGCCTCGGCCTGCTCCTTCTGGAAGCGCTTCTTGTAGTTCTCGAATTCCGCCTGCACGCGCAGGTATTGATCCTGGCGCTCCTGCAGCGCGGCCTGCACCTGCTCGAGCTCGCCCCGCAGCGCCTCGAGCTCCTGGGTCAGCGCAGGCTCGGGGCCGGGCGCGGCAGCGGCCGGCTCGGCGCAGGGCTGCACTGCCGGCTGCGGCTGCACTGGCGGCGGCGGCTGGGCTGCCGGTTGCGACTGCCCTTCCGTTTGCGGTTCGCTATCGGGTGGCGGCTCCGCTGCCGGCGGCGGCTGCACGCCCGGCTGGGCGCCGGCTGCGGCAGATGCGGCGGATTCCGGCTCCACCGGGCCATTCCCCTGGGGCTCGTCGCGGGGATGCCCTGCGGCCTCGAGTGCTCGTTCGTCCGTTCCCATCCTCTCCACGGTTCGTGCGGGTGTTTCGGTGGCCGACCCGGCGCAGGTGTGGCCGGGCTGGCGTGGCTCAATCGGTGATCGCCTGCGAAAGCGAGCGGGCCATGTAGTGGATGATCGGGATCACCCGCGCGTAGTCCATCCGCGTGGGGCCGATCACCCCGAGCGCACCGAGCACGCTCTCCTCGTCGCCGTACTTGGCGGTCACGAGGGCGCAATCCTGAAGATCGTCGCTGCTGTTCTCCAAGCCGATGTAGATCTGCAGCATGCCGCTCCCCGTCAGGGCGCGCTCGAGGGTCGCCAGGATGACGATCTTCTCCTCGAGGGCCTTCATCAGCCGCTCCACTTTCACGATGTCGTGGAAATCGCGCACCAGGTTGCGCTGACCCTCCACGTACAGCGTGCTGTCGTCCCCCAGGTCGAAGGCCTTCTTGCTGAGCCGCGCCGCCTGGGCCAGCATCTGGTCGTACTGCTCCCGCTCCTGCACCAGGCTGGAGAGCACCTCGCGCCGGATATCGTAGAGCGTGCGGTCGCGGAACTGCTGCGTCAGGTACCGCCCGATCGAGACCAGGAACTCCTGCGGCAGATCCTCGGCCACCTCGATCAGCCGGCTGTGCACCAGATCGGAGCGCGTCACCACCACCGCGAACACCTGCCGCGCGTTGACCTTGATGAACTCGATCAGCTTCAGCCGCGCCCGGTGCAGCCGCGGCACCGCCACCAGCCCCGTGAAGCTCGTCAGCTCCGCCAGCAGCCGCGTGGTGGTCACCAGCAGCGAATCCAGGTCCAGCGCGGCCTCGGAGAGCGAGCCATCGATGAGCTGCTTCACCTCCGGGGGCAGCACGGCGCGCTCCCTGGCCCCATCCGCGTAGAACCGGTAGCCCTGGTTGGAGGGCACCCGCCCCGCCGAGGTGTGGGGCTGCTCCAGGTAGCCCTGATCCGTGAGATCCGCCATCACGTTGCGGATGGTCGCGGCCGAGAGCCCCAGCCCCAGCAGCTTGGTCAGGGTGCGCGACCCCACCGGCTCGCCGGAGTGGATGTAATGGTCCACGATGGCGTTCAGGATCAGCCGTTCGCGCTCGTCCATGTCCGCCCGCACCATGCTTCCCTCCTTGGCCGCCACTGCCTTGGCCTCATGCTGCCCTGCGCTGCGGCGGCGCTCGTACCCGGCGGGTGTACCACCCCCCGTCCCGGGCCCGGCCGGAGCCGGCACCGCTCTCCAGGTTAGCACTCATTGGTTCCGAGTGCTAATAGACCAATTGTTAGCGTCTCGGCGGCGTTCTGTCAAGCCATTCCGGGCCCATCTCGGTCGCGGTACGGCATGAAGCGTGCGGGCCGGCGCCGTGGGCTCACCGCCGCCGCCGCGGCTGCCCCTCCTCTCGCCGCGCTCGGGGCGCGCTTGCTGTCGGAGCGGGGGGCGTCCATCAGCCTTGGCCAGTGGCCGTTGCAGGGCACCCTCCCTCTCCACACCGAGAGGAAGGGCCGGGGAGGGTGAGACTGCCCTCAGAGCCACTCGTTGTCAAACTGACCCAAGACCCGGGCGTGTTTCCGTCGCGGCGCGGCATGAACCGGGCCACTCGGCGAACATGCCAGCCGAAATCGCCCCGCCTTCCGAGCTATCGACTGGCGTCGCATTCGGCGCGACCGCCCCGACGGCAGGAAAGGCCCCCGGCGGGAAAACGGGCCTGCCGCTCCGCGCGCAGGCGGGCATGGAGTATGTCGCCGCGTCCTTCGGCGGGCCGGAATCCGCCAAACGCCAGGGCGGACGAAAGTCTATTGACAGCCCGTACCGACGCACTACCATGGCGCCAACGCCGGACGGCCCGTTGTGTCCCCGCGCTGGCGCGTCAGACGGGTACCGGTCGCGCGCCCGCCCCGGCCGATCCCGCCTTGGGGGGCAAGCCGCGAGCGCCGTGCCCCGAGTGTCGCATCAGAATCGGCCGCGCGGCGTCAGAGCCCGCTGCCCCACATCAGACCCGTGCCGCATCAGACCACCGAGATCCGCATGCCCCGCTTCGCCGCCAATCTCACCCTGATGTTCAACGAGGTGGAGTTCCTCGGGCGCTTCGAACGGGCGGCGCGGGCCGGCTTCAAGGGCGTCGAGTACCTGTTTCCCTACGCCCATCCCAAGGAGGCGCTGGCCGAGCAGCTTCGCCGCCACGGGCTGACCCAGGTGCTGCACAACCTGCCCGCGGGCGATTGGGACAAGGGTGAGCGGGGCATCGCCGTCCTGCCGGACCGGGTCGGCGAGTTCCAGGCCGGCGTCGGCACCGCCATCGAGTATGCCCGGGCGCTCGGCTGCGGCCAACTGAACTGCCTGGTCGGCCTGCGTCCCCCCGGCATCCCCGAGGCCAAGGTCTGGGAAACGCTGGTCGCCAACCTGCGCTTCGCGGCGGGAGCCCTCGAAAAGGCGGGAATCCGGCTCCTGGTCGAGCCGCTCAACCTCCAGGACATCCCCGGCTTCTACCTGGTGCACACGGCCGAGGCGCTGCGCCTGTTCGAGGCGGTGGGCCACCCGAATCTGCACCTCCAGTACGACATCTACCACATGCAGATCATGGAGGGCGACCTGACCCAGACCATCCGCAGGCACCTGCCGCGGATCGCCCACATGCAACTGGCCGATGTGCCCGGCCGCCACGAGCCCGGCAGCGGCGAGATCAACTACCCGAACCTGTTCCGCTTCATCGACGAGGCCGGCTACACGGGCTGGATCGGCTGCGAGTACAAGCCCGCCGCCGCCACCGAGGCCGGGTTGGGCTGGCTGAAGCCCTATCTCACCTGACGGAAATCTCACGCTTCGGAGGAGCACGGGATGGCAACGCTCGGGTTCATCGGACTGGGCATCATGGGCAAACCCATGGCCGGCCACCTGCTGGCCGCCGGCCACACGCTGCACGTCCACAACCGCAGCCTCGGGGCCGTGCGCGAGCTGGGGGCGAAGGGCGCGCGCGGCTGCGCCAATGCCAAGGAGGTGGCGCAGCAGGCCGACATCATCTTCCTGATGCTGCCCGACACCCCCGACGTGGCTCTCGTGCTGTTCGGCCCGGACGGCGTCGCCGAAGGGCTCAGCCCCGGCAAGACCGTGGTCGACATGAGCTCGATCTCGCCCGTTGAGACCAAGGAGTTCGCGCTGCGGCTGGCCGAGCGCAAGGTCGAGATGCTCGATGCCCCGGTCTCGGGCGGCCAGGTCGGCGCGGAGCAGGCCAACCTCACCATCATGGTCGGCGGCAAGGAGGCGGTATTTCAGCAGGTCAGGCCGCTCTTCGAGACGCTGGGCAAGAACATCACCCTGGTCGGCGGGAACGGCGCCGGCCAGACGGCCAAGGTCGCCAACCAGATCATCGTCGCCCTCACCATCGAGGCCGTCGGCGAGGCCCTGCTCTTCGCCGCCAAGGCCGGGGCCGACCCCGCCAAGGTGCGCCAGGCGCTGATGGGCGGCTTCGCCCAGAGCCGCATCCTCGAGGTGCACGGCGAGCGCATGATCAAGCGCACCTTCAACCCCGGGTTCCGCATCCGGCTGCACCAGAAGGACCTGAACCTGGCGCTGACGGCCGCCCGGCAGCTCTCGCTCTCGCTGCCCAACACCGCCACGGCCCAGGAGCTGTTCAACGCCGTGGCGGCCGATGGCGGCGGGGAGCTGGATCACTCCGCCATGGTGCAGGCCCTGGAACGGCTGGCGAGGCACACGGTGGGGTGAGCGGGCGGGTGTGTCTGAAACGTGGCGGCACAGTTGCCGGTGGAGTCGTCGAGCGATAATCCCTCCCCCTTGATGGGGGAGGGAAGGGTGGGGG
>JACQKK010000175.1 GCA_016204605.1 Candidatus Lambdaproteobacteria bacterium | reverse complement strand
TCAGCAATCCGTATGCTTGCTCTCGGAACATGGCGACGCACCTCCGTGTGCGAGTTGTCCAACTTAATCATCGCCATGTTCCACCAAATCATTGAAAACGAAAAGATTTCTCCTCAAGAAAAGTGAGGGGCGCTCAGGCGCAGGTGGAGGTTGCGTTGCGCTGAGGCGGATGCTATATGTTGTCGATAACTGGATTTGGGATCGAGTGACCGTCGCCGAATCCTGGGGGCGCGCTCGGCCGAGGATAGCCATGGGCACCCGGCCACGGGGGCATCCCGGCGGCGAGGCAGGTCGCGTGCAGTGCGTCGGACGCGCGGCGCCTGGCGAGGACGGCGACCTTCCGGCCGGCGCAGCGCCCTCCGGAAAGGGGAAGCCGGGAATAGGCCCCGGCGGCCGGGCTCGCGAGCCCGAGAGCGTTCGGAGCAGGCGGCGGTGGAACGTCGCCGCAGGTGCGGCTGGCGCTGGCCGCCGCGTCCCCTCCCGACCGGGAGCGCCTCCCGGTTCCCCATCTGCAGCTCCACCGAGACCACGCGCCCGGCGGAACGCGGGGGGCGTGCCGCTGACGCGCCTGCGAAGCGGCCGGGAGAGTTGCAGCCGTGTGTGCGTCGGCGCGAGCGGCGCGTTGTAAGCGGGGTGCTGTGAGCGGGGCATTGGCGACCCAGTCCGAGATCGAGGGCAGGATCGAGGGGCTCATCGCGGGGCCGCTCGAGGCGTTGGGGTCGCGTGTGCTCGATGTGCAGTACCGTTTCGAGCAGCGCTGGGTGTTGCGCGTCGCGATCGACCGGGAGGGTGGCGTCACCCTCGAGGACTGCACGGCGGCGAGCGAGCTGATCGGGCGGCTGCTGGACGTGGAAGATCCGCTCCCGAGCGGCTATACGCTGGAAGTGACGTCGCCCGGGGTGTTCCGCCCGTTGAGCAAGGCGAAGCACTTCGTGCAATCGGTGGGGCGGATCGCCCGGGTGCACTTGGCCGCGCGCGCCTTGCCGGAGGTCACCAGCCGGCAGGTGCGAGGCACGATCGTGGCGGTGGAGGCGGGCGATCTGGTGATGGCGTGCGGCGGGCAGACGGTGCGCATTCCCCTCGATGCGGTGCGGGCGGCGCGGCTCGATCCCGACTTGTGAACCTGACCGGGCTGGCGACCGCTCCCTGAGCGCAGGCCGGCCCAAGGGCGAGAAAGCTAGGGTATGGAAAAAGAGAATCTGCTGGACGCGATCGGCGATATCGCCCGCGAGAAAGGCATCAGCCGGGAGAAGCTGGTGACGGTGATCCAGGACGCGATCACGGCGGCGGCGAAGCGCAAGTTCAAGCAGTTCCAGGATATCGAGGCCCGCATCAACCCCAAGACCGGGCAGCTCGACGTGTTCCAATACAAGCGCGTGGCCGAGATCATGGCCGACCCGGCCAACGAGATCTCGCTGGAGGAGGCGCGCAAACTTGATTCGCTGGCTGAACCCGGCGACGAGGTGGAGTACGAGATCGAGCACCAGGAGCTGCGCCGCCATATCGCCCAGACCGCGCGGCAGCTCGTGTTCCAGAAGATTCGCGAGGCCGAGCGCGAGACCGTCTACGACAATTTCAAGGATCGCAAGGGGGATATCCTGAACGGGATCGTCAGCCGCATCGAACGCAACCGCTCGGTCGTCCTGTTCAACACCACCGAGGCGATCCTGTACGCGCGGGAGCAGATTCAGCACGAGCGGTACTCGCCGGGCGACCATATCCGCGTGATCCTGCTCGACGTGCTCAACGACCCCAAGGAGCCTTCCCAGCTCGTCATTTCGCGCACCCATCCGCTGCTGCTGATGAAGCTGTTCGAGATGGAGGTGCCCGAGATCTACGACGGCATCGTGGAGATCGTGGCCGCGGCGCGGGAGCCGGGGCGCCGCGCGAAGATCGCCGTGCGCTCCAACGATCCCGACGTGGACCCCGTGGGCGCGTGCGTGGGCATGCGCGGCTCGCGCGTGCAGGCCATCATCAGCGAGCTGCGCGGCGAGAAGATCGACATCATCAGCTACACCGAGGATCTCCCGGCCTACGTGGTCAACGCGCTGGCGCCGGCCGAGCTCTCGCGGGTCAAGATCGACGAGGAGAACAAGGAGATCGACGTGGAAGTGGAGCCGGATCAGCTTTCGCTGGCCATCGGTCGGCAGGGGCAGAACGTCCGGCTGGCGTCGAAGCTGCTCGGGTACCGCATCAACATCCGCTCCACGAAGGAAACGACGCTTTCTCTCGAAGAGCAGATCCGCGAGCGGCTGCTGGCCTCGCAGGCCCAACTGGCCGGTCAGGCCATGGAGCCGGGTACGGTGGCGGCCGCGGAAGGCACGGCGGCCGGCCTGGGCGAAGCGGTTCCGGCGGTGCAGCCCCCTGAGCAACCCGAGGCGCTGCATGCCGAAGGGCCCGGCGGCGCGGACACGGCCGGGCCCCCGCCCCAGGAGCCGGCCGGACCGCCCGAGCAGGCGGCCCAGGCACCGCCGGTGCCCGTGCCCGCGGACTCCGCCGCCGGCGGGGCGCCCCCGGACGAGAGCGTGGCTCCATCCGCCGCGGAGCCTCCCGGCGGGCCGGCGCCGGCTCAGGACACGGCGGTCGGCGCCGCGGCGGAATCGGCCACGGAACCCCTCGCCGCTTCAGGCGAGACGGCGGAACGCAAGGAATGATCGGCCGGAATGCGGATCTGTAGTAGAATCAGGTGGACTTCGGCCTTGGACAGAGTGCAGGTTCGAGCATGGCGAAAATGAGAGTGTTCGAGCTGGCCCGGGAGCTCAATATTCCCGGCAAAGACCTCATCAAGCGCATTCAGGCGATGGGCACCCACGTTGAGGGCAACTTCAACGTGCTGGATGAGGCCACGGTCAAGATGATCAAGGCCAAGATGCTCGAGCCCGTGACACGGGTCGAGCAGGAGGCCGCGCCCGTGGAGGAGGCGATGCCCGGGGAACCGGCCCGCAAGCGGCGCATCATCTCGGCGAAGCGTTCCCAGGAAGTGCATCGCATCCAGGAATCGCTCGGCGTCACGGGGCCGCTGCCCGGCGACGTGGAAACCCGCGCCGAAGTGCACGCGGAGCCTCCGCCGCCGCCCGCCGCGGTGGCCGCCGCCGCGCCCGGCGGCGAGGTGGTCGCCGAGCCCGTGGCCGAACCCGAGGCGCCGCCCGCCCTCGCCGCCGCTCCGGCCGCCGTCGCGGCACCGGAGCAACCGCCCTCCATCCCGGGCATGCCGCCCCGGGGCACGGCCACCGCGGCGTTCGCGGCCGCCGAAGCGGCGAAGCTCGAGGCGGCCAGGGCCGAGAAGAAGAAACCGAAGCTGGCCGGCGCGCCCGAGGCCGCCGACGAAGCCGAATCGCCCGCACGCACGAAATGGAAGGAACTGCGCAAGCCGGGGAAGGCGCCCGGCGTGCCGGAAGTCGCCGATGTGCAGTGGCGCGACTTCAAGAAGGTGGATCACAAGCAGGCCTCGGACCTGGACGACTGGGTGCGCCAGCCCCGGCGCCGCTCGGCCCACGCGCGCCGCATGCGGGATTTCCGCGAAGCCGAGCAGAAGCACACGTTCGAGCCGCGCAAGAAGGCGATCCGCATCGCTCCGATGATCTCGGTGGGCGAGCTGGCCGGCTTGATCGGGGTGAAGGCGAACGACATCATCCGCAAGCTCGTGAGCCTGGGGGTCATGGCGACCATCAACCAGACCATCGAAGGCGCCACCGCCGAGCTGATCGCCACCGAGTTCAACGTCCAGGTCGAGCTGGACACGCGCGACCTCGAGGACCTGGTGCGCGAGGAGGTGAGCGAGCCCGAGCGGCTGGCGGCCCGACCGCCCATCGTCACAATCATGGGCCACGTGGACCACGGCAAGACCACCCTGCTCGACTACATCCGGCGCACCAAGATCGCCGCGGGCGAGGCGGGCGGCATCACCCAGCACATCGGCGCCTACTACGTGCCGGCGACCTCGGGCGACGTGGTGTTCCTCGATACCCCGGGCCACGAGGCGTTCACCACGCTGCGGGCGCGGGGCGCCGATATCACGGACCTGGTGGTGCTGGTGGTGGCCGCCGATGACGGCGTGATGCCCCAGACGGTCGAGGCGATCGAGCACGCGCGCGCCGCCAAGGTGCCGATCATGGTCTGCATCAACAAGATCGATCGCCCAAACGCGGACCCCGAGAAGATCAAGCGCCAGCTGATGGAGTTTCAGTTGCTGCCCGAGGAGTACGGCGGCGATACGGTGATCGTCCCGGTCTCGGCGAAGACCGGCCAGGGCGTCGAGCAGCTGCTCGAGCTGATCCATCTGCAGGCCGAGCTGCTCGAGCTCAAGGCCGTGCGCGACGGCAAGGCCCGCGGCTACGTGATCGAATCCACCATGGATCGCCGGCGCGGCGCGGTGGCTTCGGTGATCGTGCAGCGCGGCACGCTCAGGATCGGCGACGATTTCGTGGCCGGCCACACCTTCGGCCGCGTGCGCGCCATGTTCGACGACACGGGTGCGCCCGTCTTGGAGGCCACGCCCAGCATGCCCGTCGAGGTGCTGGGCTACACGGAGCTGCCCGCGGCGGGCGATATCTTCGTGGTGATGGAAAACGACCACATCGCGCGGCAGGTGGCCGAGATGCGCGCCAACAAGCAGCGGCGCGAGGGCGAGGCCGTGCAGCGCCGCGTCAGCCTGGAGGATTTCCTCAAGGGCGTCGCCAAGAACGAGGTGGGGTTGCTCAATCTCGTGCTCAAGGCCGATACCCAGGGCTCGCTCGAGGCGATCCGCACCTCGCTCGAAAAGCAGGGCACCGATCAGGTGCGGGTGGCCATCATCCGGGCGGGCATCGGCGGCATCACCGAAACCGACATCTCGCTGGCGGTGACGACCCGCGCCGTGGTGATCGGCTTCAACGTGCGCGCCGAGGCGAAAGCCGCCATGCTGGCCCAGCAGGAAGGCGTGGACGTCAAGACCTACACGATCATCTACGAGCTGATCGACGACGTGCGCAAGGGGCTGGAGGGCTTGCTGAAGCCGCTCGTGCGCGAGGAGGTGATCGGCCGCTGCGAGGTGCGCAAGGTGTTCTCGGTGCCGCGGGATGGGCAGATCATCGGCGGCTACGTCACGGAAGGCCGGCTCGAACGCAACACGCCCTTGCGCGTGTATCGCGACAACGTGCTCATCCACACCGGCGCGGTGAACTCGCTGCGGCGGTTCAAGGAGGACGTGTCGAGCGTCAGCGCCGGCTACGAGTGCGGCTTGCGCATCGCCAACTACAGCGACGTCAAGGAGGGGGACCTGCTCGAAGCCTTCACCCGCGTCGAGGAAGCCCAAACCCTGCAGCGGGCCTGAGGGCGATGGTCGGACGCAAGGGCGAGCATCTCAACGAGCAGATCCGGCACAAGCTGGGGATGATCCTCCAGCGGGAGGCCCACGACCCGCGCTTCCAGGCCGTGACGGTGACCCGCGTGACGCTCTCGCGCGACCGTGCCCACGCCGATGTCCGCTTCTCCTGCTACCGCAAGGATCTCGATCTCGAGGCGCTGACCGAATCGCTGAACCGGGCGGCCGGGTTCTTCGGCCATGCGCTCGCACGCTCGCTGGAGACACGGCGCACGCCACGGCTGATCTTCCACTACGACCCCGGATTCGATCACGCCGACGAGATCGAACGGGCGCTGAAATCCATCGAACCGGGCTCGGCCGACCCTGCGTGAACGCCGTCGTCATCGTCAACAAGCCGCGGGGCCCCGGCTCGAACGGGGTCTGCGCCCGCGTCAAGCGGCTGCTTGGCATCCGCCGGATCGGCCACCTGGGCACGCTGGACCCGCTGGCGACGGGGGTGCTGCCGCTGTTTCTGGAGAAGGCTACCCGGCTCGTGCCGCTGTTCGAGGGGCTCGACAAGACCTATCGGGTGACGCTCAAGCTGGGCGAAACCACGGACACCCTCGATGCCCTGGGGAAGGTGCTCGCGACCCGGCCGCTGGGCGGTCTTGCCCCCGGGCGCGTGCAGGAGGCGATCCTGGCGTTTCAAGGCCAGAGCGAGCAGCAGGCGCCCGACTATTCGGCGCTCAAGCACCAGGGCGTGCCCGCCTACCGGCTGGCCCGGCAGGGCAAGGCCGTGCCGCCGCGCGTGCGCGCCATCCGCCTGGAGGGGCTGAGGGTCGAGAGCGTCGCTCTGCCCGCGGCCACGTTCACAGTGACCTGCTCCTCCGGCGCCTACATGCGCAGCCTGGTGCGCGATATCGGCGCCGCGCTGGGCACGGGTGCCCACCTGACCGCCCTCGAACGGTTGCGCTGCGGAGACTTGTTTACCCTGGCGGATTCGTTTACGCTGGATGCCATTGAACGGGCTGTGGAACGAGAGCATCTCTCCTTCCTGATCAACCCCTCGGCGCTGCTGGTGCACCATCTGCCGTTCCGCGTGGATGGGCCGGAGGCGGAGCGAATCCGCCACGGAAGCGCCGTGCCCCTGGCAGCGCAGCTGGCCCACTACCCGGTGGCCGCCAAGGTGCAGGCCCTGGACGCCGACGGGCGATTGATCGCCGTCGGCGAGGTGGTGCCGCTCGAAGACGCGCGGCCTGGATTCCGCCCCAGCCGGGTGCTGGTTTGAGGCGCGGGGCCGCCGAAACGCGCGGACAGCGCGCGGAGCGGGGCGGCGAGGAACCCATCAGCGGAACCACTTAGCCGGATTCATGCGACACCATGCTCACACCCAAACGCAAGCAAGCCATCATCGCTGAGAACCGACGCGGCGAGAAGGACACGGGGTCGGCCGAAGTGCAGGTCGCGCTGCTCACCGAGCGCATCAAGTACCTGGCCGAGCACTTCAAGACCCACGTGAAGGACCACCATTCGCGTCGCGGCCTGCTGAAAATGGTCAGCACGCGGCGCCGGATGCTGGACTACCTGCATCGCATCGATGCACAACGCTACCGCGCGCTGATCGAGAAGTTCGAGTTGCGCCGCTAGCAGAGGCACCCCTGCCGGCCCAGGCCGGCGGGTCTGCCGCACGCGGGAAGGCTGCACGCTTGGTTTGGGATGCAAAGCGCTCTCCGGCACGCGCCGGAGGTCGGTTCGGATCCCAAATGGATCGAAGCGGAGCGGCTTTGACCCCGCACATCCATTTTGAGGAACCCATGGAAACCATTTCCGTCGATGTCGGCGGTCGCCCGCTCACGCTCGAAACCGGCCGGATGGCGCGGCAAGCCTCCGGCTCCGTGGTGGTGCGCTACGGCGATACCACCGTGCTCGTCACCGCCACCGCCGAAACGAAAGACAAGCCCAATCTGAGCTTCTTCCCCCTGTCGGTCTTCTACGTCGAGAAGATGTACGCCGCGGGCAAGATTCCCGGCGGCTTCTTCAAGCGGGAAGGGCGGCTGAGCGATGGGGAGACCCTGATCTCGCGGTTCATCGACCGCCCGATCCGGCCGCTCTTCCCCAAGACCTTCCAGTGCGAGACCCAGGTCATCGCCACGGTGCTCAGCACGGACCACGTCAACGAACCCGGCGTGGCCGCGATGGTGGGCGCCTCGGCGGCGCTGGTGCTTTCGGACATTCCCTTCGAAGGCCCGATCGCGGGCTGCCGCGTGGGCCGGGTCGATGGCGCGTTCGTCGTCAACCCCAGCCCGGAGCAGATGGAGGCGGGCGACCTCAACCTGTTCGTCGCGGGCAGCAAGGACGCCATCCTGATGGTCGAGGGCGAGGCCAAGGAGGTCTCGGAGGCCGTGGCGCTCGATGCGATCATGTTTGCCCACGAATCCATCCAGCCCCTGATCGAGGCCCAGCTCGAATTGCGCGAGAAGATGGGCAAGCCCAAGCGCCCCGTGGTCGAGCGCAAGGTCGATGCGAAGCTGGCCAAGGAGATCGAGAAGCACGCGCACACGGCGTTGGCGAAGGCCCTGCGCATCGAGGAGAAGCAGGCCCGCTACACCAGGCTCGACGAGCTGAAGGACGAGGTGCTCGAGCAGTTCTACGATGCGGGCAAGCACGAGGATTCCCGCAAGGCCCAGATCAAGGAGATCTACGAGGATCTCAAGAAGACCGTGATGCGGGAGCGTATCCTCAAGGACGGCATCCGGGTGGACGGCCGCTCGACCACCGACATCCGGCCGATCACCTGCGAGACGGGTGTCCTGCCGCGCACCCACGGCTCGGCCCTGTTCACCCGCGGCGAGACCCAGGCCCTGGTCATCGCGACCCTCGGCTCGCGCGAGGATGAGCAGATGATCGATTCGATGCGCGGGGTCTGGTTCAAGAACTTCCTGTTCCACTACAACTTCCCGCCGTTCTCCGTGGGCGAGGTGCAGATGCTGCGCGGCCCTGGCCGGCGCGAGATCGGCCACGGGTACCTGGCGGAGAAGGGCGTCACCGCGCTGCTGCCCAGGAAGGGGGAGTTTCCCTACACCCTGCGGGTGGTCTCGGAAATCCTCGAATCGAACGGCTCCTCCTCGATGGCCTCGGTGTGCGGGGCCTCGCTCGCCATGATGGACGCGGGCGTGCCGCTGAAGAAGCATGCGGCGGGCATCGCCATGGGCCTCATCAAGGAGAAGGCCAAGACGGCGATCCTCTCCGACATCCTGGGCGACGAGGATCACCTGGGCGACATGGACTTCAAGGTCGCCGGCACGGTGGACGGCATCACCGCCCTGCAGATGGACATCAAGATCGGCGGCATCAACCGCAAGGTGCTCGCCGCCGCGCTCAAGCAGGCGCGGGACGGTCGCCTGCACATCCTCGACATCATGAACAAGGCCCTGAGCGCCCCGCGGCAGGGGCTCTCCCAGTTCGCCCCGCGACTGGTGGCCTACAAGATCCCCGTGGACCGCATCCGCGACGTGATCGGCCCGGGCGGCAAGATCATCAAGGGCATCGTCGAGAAGTCGGGCGCCAAGGTGGACGTGGCCGACGACGGTGTGGTCACCATCTCCAGCACCAACCACTTGGCCGTGGACAAGGCGCTGGAGATCGTCAAGTCGCTCACCGCGCAGGTGGAGATCGGCTCCGTCTACCGCGGCCCGGTGCGCAAGATCATGGAGTTCGGCGCCTTCGTCGAGCTCGTGCCGGGCACCGACGGCCTCGTGCACATCTCGCAACTGCGCAACGGCGACACGCAGAAGGTTACCGACGTGCTGCAGGAAGGCGATATGGCCACGGTGAAGGTGATCGGCTTCGACAAGCGCGGCAAGATCAAGCTCACCATGGTCGAAGTCGAGCAGTCGGCCTGAACCCGGTCGGCCTCCCGAGTGTGGAGGCCGCATCGACCCCGGGCCGCCTCAGCCGGCGGCCCGCACCCTCCCTCGTCCCGCCTGGAAAGGCATCCGCACCGCCGTGCTCGCCGGCGAGCAGCGCCGGCCCGCGTTTCCGACCCGTGCCTGCGGCGGGGCGCGCGGGGCCGCATTCCGTTGTCCGGCCCGCACCCGCCGTGGTATGGTCGGGTGTGGCCCGGAGCGCGGCGGGCCAGGTTCGCCCGCGCAACGCCGGCAGCCCTGCCGCCAAGGCGGCGCAACGCGGAAGGGGGCGCGGAGTCGAGCGGATGCTGGGGCTCGCCGGTCGAGGCGCGCGGGTTCACCGGTGGGGGTGACCCGCCATGCCCCATCGACTCGCCGGCGCCGGTTATGGACAGCCTGCCCTCCTCCGCCTTGTTCGAGCGTCTCGGGTATCGGTTCGGCGACGAGGCGCTCTATGGGCTGGCGCTGACGCACAAGTCGTACAGCAACGAGAACCCGACCCGTGCCGCGCGCCACAACGAGCGGCTCGAATTCCTCGGCGACGCGGTGCTGAGCTTTGTCGTCAGCGATCTGCTGATGCGCCAGTACCCGGAACTGCCGGAGGGCAGGCTTTCCAAGATGCGGGCGGCCCTGGTCAGCGAATCGGCCCTGGCGGAGCTCGCCCTCGAGCTGCGGCTGGGCGAGGCCCTGCGCATCGGCAAGGGCGAGGAATCCTCGGGGGGGCGGCAGAAGAAATCGCTGCTCTCCGATACCCTGGAGGCGCTGATCGCCGCGGTCTACCTGGATAGCCGGGAACGCGAGGGCGTGGCTGCGGTCTACCGCGTGGTGGAGTCCCTCTTCCGCGGACGGATCGCCGAGGCTGGCCACCCCGAGGGGTCGCTCGACTTCAAGACCGAGCTGCAGGAGCTGGTGCAGAAGCACTACAAGGATCGGGTCAGCTACCGCATCGTCGAGGAGAAGGGGCCCGACCACGACAAGCGCTTTCAGGCCGCGGTGGTGTTCCGCAACCGGGATTCCGGCACGGGCGTCGGCCGCTCCAAGAAGGAGGCCGAGCAGGCCGCCGCCGCCGACGCGCTGGGCCGCTTGCAGATGGAGCTCCGGGAGGCACGATCATGACCACGCGCGGCATCCGGCTCCAGAAGGCGATTTCCCAGGCCGGGCTGGTCTCGCGCAGGCGCGCCGAGACGCTGATCGGGGAGGGGCGCGTCAAGGTCAACGGGCGCGTGATCGCGGCGCCCGGCACATGCCTCCTGCCCGGCGACCGGCTGGAGGTGGATGGCCGGACCGTGACCTGGGCCGGGCCACGCGCGACGGAGGTGTGGGCGCTCTACAAGCCCCGGGGCTGCGTCACCACCCTGCACGACCCCGAGGGGCGGCCCACCGTGCAGGATCACCTGCCGCGCTCCCGGCAGCGCCTGTTTCCCGTGGGTCGGCTCGACTACGATGCGGAGGGGCTGCTGCTGCTCACGAACGATGGCGAGCTGGCGCAGCGGATCGCCCATCCGGCCCACGCCGTGGCCAAGGTCTACCTGGTAAAGGTCAAGGGGCTGGTGGAACGGGAGGCGCTGGCCCGGCTGGCCCGCGGTCCCACCCTCGCAGGACGCAGGCGCCGCCCGGTCAGGGCGCGGGTGTTGCACACCCTGGTCGACAAGACCTGGCTCGAGGTCACGTTGCGGGAGGGCGTCAACCGCCAGATCAAGAAGATGTTCGGCGAGCTGGGCTACCCGGTGCTGAAGATCAAGCGCTACCGGATCGGCCCCGTCACCCTAGAGGACATGAAGCCCGGCCAGAGCCGCCTGCTCGGCAAGGCGGAAGTCGCCAGGCTGGTGGAGGGCTCGCCCGCCCCGGCCTCGGCGGACGCTGCCGGGGAAATCGGGCCGACCGTCTCGTAAGCGCCGCGGAACGGGGCGTCGGCCCCGTTCCTCCCAACACGCGTACCTCCAACCCGAGCAGACGTGTGGCAAGCGAGGCCCTCTTCGAGCTGAAAGTCGGCGCCACGCAGGTGCTGCTGCGGGTCCATCCCCCCGAACAGGGTCGGAAGGCGAACCTGAGCGAGATTCAGAGCCACCTGGCCGAGCTGAAGATCCCCTATCGGCACGAGGTGCTGTTCGATATCTACCGCCGGGCGAACAACACATTCGAGATCCTCGCCGCCCGCGACACTCAGGACTACACCTACGAGGTGAAGGTCTCCCGCGAAGGCTACGAGGCCGCCATCACCGTCGTGCCGCCGCGGGTGGAACCCGACGACGCCCTGACGACCACCCGCATCCAGCAGGCGCTCGCCGATGCGAAGGTCGTGCGCGGCCTGCTGCCCGAGGCGATCGAGCGCATCGTGAGCGACCGGCTGCTGCGCAAGGCCGTCGTGGTGGCCCGGGGCGAGCCGGTGGTGCACGGGCAGGACGGCACCATCACCTTCCTCGAGCCCGAGGACGCCCAGGTCACCCCCGAGCCCGGCCAGCGCATCGACATCCGCGAGCTGAATCTCGTCAAGAGCGTGGCGCCGGGCGATATCGTGGCCCGGATCACGCCGCCCACGGAAGGGAAGGACGGCTTCACGGTGCAGGGCAAGGACGTGAAGGCCAAGAACGGCCGTCCCGCCAAGTACCGGGTGGGCAAGAACGTCGCCCTCGATGAGCACGGCGCCGCCATCGTCGCGCAGGCGCCCGGCTTCCTCGTCGTCGCGGAGGGCCGGGTCTCGGTGGAAAACGTCTTGCAAGTCGAAAATGTGGACGGCTCCACCGGCAACCTCCACTTCCGGGGCGTGGTGCGCGTGCGCGGGAACGTGGAGGATGGCTTTCTCGTGGAATCCGACGACGGAATCGATGTGGACGGCGCCGTGGGCAAAGCGCAGCTCAAGACCAACGGCGGCATCCGCGTGCACGGTGGCGCGCTGGGTGCCACGCTGGAGGCGGGGGCGTCGGTTTCGGCCAGGTTCCTTTCCGAGTGCACGGTTCGTGCGAAGGAGAGCGTCAACGTCGAGGAGTACATCCTGCACAGCACCGTGGAGGCCGGCAGGAGCGTGCGTGTGCTCAAGGTGCCGAACGGCTTCATCAACGGCGGTACGATCCGGGCCGGTGTCGAGGTGCACAGCCCCAATCTCGGCTCCAACGTGAGCGAGGAACGCACCGAGATCGAAGTGGGCGTGGGGCTGAGCGTGCGGCAGGAGCTGGAGGCTCTGGAGGAGCGGATGCAACGCGGCCAGCTCAATTTCGACAAGCTGCGCAAGAACCTGCAGGTGCTGCAGGTGCAGCGCGAGCGGGGCGGAGCCGTGCCCACCGACCGGGAATCCGCCTTCGCGAAGATGATTGCCGCCGTGCGCGCCGTGCGCCAGGAACTGTTGGACGGGGCGCTGCGACGCCAGGCGCTGATCGAGGCCATCAGCAGCCAGCCGGACGAACAGGGCGTGGTGCTCGTCCCCAACGTGGTGAACGCCGGCACGCGCATCCGCATTCGCCGCTTCCGCGCCAACGTCAAGTCGCCGCTCGAAGCCTGCGCGTTCCACATCGTGAACAACGAGATGAAAGTGCAGGATATCGGCACCGTGCTGAAGCTGCTCAAGCAGGGCGGCCAGAAGCCCACCGCCTGACCCCCCTGGCTGGCAAGGAGACCCGGCCCATGGCCGCGTTGACCCGTGGAGAGCTCGAGCGCCGTGCCTTCGAGATGGAGCGCATCTACGCCGCCAACCTGGAGGGGATCAATCTCGAAGGCGCGAACCTGGAAGGGATGGTGCTGCTGAAATCGAACCTGCGCAACGCGCGGCTCGCCGAGGCACGGCTCGATTGCGCGAATCTGGCCGGCTGCGACTTCAGCGGGGCCGACCTCTCCCGGGCCTCGCTGCGGGAGGCGAGCCTCTCCGAGGCCAACCTGAGCGAGGCCAACCTGAGCGAGGCCGTGCTGATCGAAGCCTCGCTCAAGCAGACCAGGCTCGAGCGCACGCTGTTGCGGGGCGCGAACCTCGAGCGGGCGTGCCTGATCGGCGCGCGGGCGTACCTGGCCGACCTGACCGGCGCCAATCTCCAGCGCGCCGCATTGACTGCGGCCCGGTTCCTGCTCTGCTTCATGGACGATATCCGCGGAGAGCACCTGGTGGCCGTACGGGCGGATTTCACGGGGGCCGCCATGCACCGGGCCGGGCTGGACCGGGCGGTGCTGCTCGGCGCCAACTTCAGCCTCGTCGAGCTGGAGGATGCCTCGCTGCGCGGCTGCCCGCTCAAGCAGGCCAATTTCTTCGCGAGCAGCCTCAAGAAGGCGCGCCTCACCAAATCGAACCTGGAAGGCGCCCGGCTGCTGGCCGTGGAGGCGGAGGGCGCGCTGATCAACGGCGTCAACCTGCGCGGCGCCTTCATGGCCGAGGGCAACTTCACCAACGCCAATTTCGACAACTCCTTCCTGCTGCAGGCGGTCACCGAGAACGCCGTGTTCGAAGGCGCCAGCTTCAAGGAAACACGCCGATGAAGCCGACCTCCCCCGCGGCCCGCGCGGCGCTGGGCGGCGCGGGCGCCGCCCTGCTGGCGGCGCTGCTGTTCGCGCTGGGCGCCATCCCCGCCCACGCCGAGTATCGCGCGTACGAGCTGGAGGTGGTGGACCGGGTGGATTGCGCCATCAACAAGCGGCCCACCTGCCCGCGCACGGTGGTGAAGACGTCGATGTCGCCCGAGGCCTACGCCGGCGTCCATGGCGGCGACGCGCGCATCGGCGTGGTGCTGCTGGCCACCTGGATGTGCTACGGGGACACCTCCGGCTACCGCGACATCTGCCCGCGCCCCCAGCCCCGCACGCCGAAGTTCGCCGTGGGGGAGACGGTGAAGGTCGCGCTCCACAACCACATCACCGAGGGCTGGCAGGGCAAGGTGGAGCTGGTCTACTACCAGCAGTCCGTGCGCGCCAACGTGTACGGGGTGCGCTTCGCGGAGCGGCAGAACGTCTTCGCCCGCTACTTCGAGAAGGACCTCGCCAAGGCGGCGCCGGCACAGCCCCTCACCGAGCCGCCCCGATGAGCCGCGCCACGGTGATCCTGGGCAAGAGCGGCGTGGGCAAGACGTTCGTGGCCGCCCACCTGGCGATGGCCTTCAGCTACCTCGGCGAGAAGACCCTGCTCGTCGGCTGCGACCAGAAGCGCGACACCGCGCGCGCCGTCACCGCGGAGCACAAGCCCGCGCTGATCGAAGCGCTGGAGGCGGTGGGGTTCGAGCAGAGTCGGCTCTCGCCCGCGGCGCTGGTGGTCGCCGTCACGCCCTACCTCGATGCGGTCGAACTGGGCGCGTCGCCGCTCATCGTGGGGAACTACGCCGATGTGCTGGAGGCGTCCCTGCGGACGTTCGAGACGCTCGGCATGCTCTTGCAGTACCAGCAGGTGATCTACGACCTGGGGGACGATCGGTTCGATGCCGCCGCGGCGCCGCTGTTCCGTCGCGCCGACCATGCCCTGGCCGTCAGCGACGATTCCCCGGAGTCGCTGTTCGTGCTCAACCGGCTGCTGCGCGCGGCGCTGATCGGCGGGTACGAGTTCGAGTGCAGCCTGCGCATCGTGGGCGCCGTCAATGCCCGCTCGCTCAATCCGCAGGCGTTCGACCGCTACGTCGAGCGCACGCGCTGCTTGCCGCTGCTCTGCATCCCGGAGGCGGACGAGCTGGCCGGCCTGCGCCGCGCGAGCCGCACGCTGTTCGCCCTGCCCAAACCGACGCCGCAGCAGGATCAGCTCATCGATGGCTTCATCCGGATCGCCGAGCTGTTGCGGGGGCGGAGCTTCAACCTCTACCCCGTCACGCCCCTGCCCGATCAGGACGTGTGGGGACTCGCCCCGGCGGTGACCCTGACCAACTGATCGGCCGCAGGTCCGGCGCGTCGGCCCCCGCGCCCCGCTGCGTCAACCTTCACCGCCAGTCCATCGATTCCGCCGATACCCAAGCCCCCGCCGCCGATTGCCTGGGGGCGGCGGGTGACCTATATAGAGTGGTCGGTTCGGATGCCGGCCTGGGCCGCTCGCGCGGCCGGAACTTCCTGCGGAGGATGCGTTGGAAAGCAAGTACTTCCATGCCGTGTTCCACATCGTCACGGAGAACGACCGCTACAACGGGGAACTGCCCGCCGCCAAGGAGGAATTCGAGCGGATCGCCGGGCCGATTGTCCCGGGCAGCCCCGGCTACAATGCGCGCATCAACGCGTTCCACAACTGGTACATTCTCGACCGGGTACTGGCGGCACGCGGGGTCACGCCGCTCCAGTATTACCTCGAATTCAACGCCAACTCGCTCACGGAGGATACCCTGCGCGGCTGCCGCGAGCTGACGGCGAACATCCATTCCGTGTTCGAACTGCTCAAGGTCACGAAGAGCAAGACGTGGCTGCGCGACCTCGTCGGCGGGAAGAAGTATGCCGTGGAAGGGATCGAGGAGGCGGAATACCTTGATCGGGGCGCCCTGTTCAACAGCCGTCTGTTTCCCCACGGCGAGGCGTTCTTCCTCTCCAACTACCTGCTCGTCCATCCGGGCTCCCTCCTCAAGCGCATCCGCGGCGAGGCGCGCGCCATCAACAAGGCGGGACACTCGCCCAGGGACTTCCTGTTCCGGCTGGCGCTTTTCCACAGCCGCTGGGAGCAGTATCGCCAGATGGATGTGGACAAGATCTACCGCTTCGACGCCTGACAGCGGGTTGCATTCGGTGCGCCTTCAAGGCGCGCTGAACGCACATTGGTCAGTACCCCGCGGCGATACCCTCGCGACGGGGGTCGGCGCCGCCGTGCAGGGTGCCCGTGGCGGGGTCGATCCAGATGCCGTGCAGGCCGCTGCCGAGCCGCTCCTGGCGCACCCGGTGGCCGAGCGCGTCCAGCGCCTCGCTCAGGTCGGGGCCGCCGAGACCCGGCTCGACGGTGGTGCGCCCCCGGTCGTGGACGACCAGCGGCCGCGAGATTGCCGTCTGGAGGTCGATGCCGTGATCCAGCACGCGCAGCAACACCCAGGCCACGTATTGGATGATACGCGAGCCGCCGGGGGAGCCCAGCACCAGCACCGGCTTCCCCTCCTTGAATACCAGGATCGGCGTGGTCGAGCTGCGCGTGCGCTTGCCGCCCTGGGCCGCGGGGTTGTCCAGCGCGGTGCGCCGCGGCTTGCGGCCGCCCTCGGCGCGGTTGGCGGCGGGGCGGCCCCCGGCATCGCTCGGCGGCACCGTGAAATCGGAGAGCTGGTTGTTGAGCAGGAACCCGCGCCCCGCCACCAGCACGCCGCTGCCGAACGCCTGCTCGATGGTGGCCGTGAAGGAGACGAGATTGCGCTCGCCGTCCACCACGGAGAGGTGGGTGGTGGAGGGCGATTCCTCGTCGGCGCCCTCCCCGGTCCCCGCCGCGCCGGCCGAGGCGGCGCCCGGCGGCTGACCGGGCGAGACGCGCCGCAGCGGACCGCTCCAGTCGTGCGCCGCCGCGCGTCCCGCCGCGTAGCCCTTGTCGAGCAGCCCCGCGATCGGTACGGCGGCGAAGTCGGGATCGGCCACGTGGCGGCTGCGGTCCGCATAGGCGAGCCGCATGGCCTGGACGAACCGGTGCACGGCCTGCGGCGAATCCGGCGGGTACTCGGCGGGCTTGAAGCGCTCCAGCAGGTTCAGCGCCAGGATCAGCGTGAGCGGCCCCGAGCAGGGCGGCCCCATCCCGACGATGGTATAGCCGCGGTAGGTGCCGCGCACGGGTTCCCGGCGCACCGCCTCGTAGGCGGCCAGGTCGTCGGCCGACATCACCCCCGGCGCCACGGGCGACTCGCGCACCGCGCGCACGATGTCGGCCGCCACCTCGCCCCGGTAGAAGGCGCGCGCGCCGCCCTCGGCGATCAGGCGCAGGGTGCGCGCCAGCTCCGGCTGCCGCAGCAGGGTGCCTGCTTGCAGCGGCTGGCCGCTTTCGTCGAGGAACACCGCCGCCGTCGCGGGGAACCGGCGGATGCGGGAGCGCTGCCGGCCGATCGTGCGCGAGAGGCGGCCCGACACGCTGAAGCCCCGTTCGGCCAGCCGGATGGCAGGTTGCAGGCTGCGGGAGAGCGGGAGCCTGCCATAGTGGGCCGCCTTTGCGAGCAGGCTCACCAGTCCCGGCACGCCGACGGCGTGGCCGCCGGTGACGCGATCCGGGAAGAACTTGATCGGCTTGCCGTCAGGCCCCATGAACATGTTCGCCGGGATGGCGGCCGGCGACTCCTCGCGTCCATCGATGGCGACGAACCGGTTCTCCTTGCGTAGGTGGATCACGATGAATCCGCCGCCGCCGATGCCCGACGACTGCGGCTCCACCACGTTGAGCGCCGCCACGGTCGCCAGCGCCGCATCGACGGCGTTGCCCCCGGCGCGCAGCAGCTCCAGCCCCGCCTCCACGGCCAGGGGGTGTGCCGCGGCCACCATGGCGACCGGCGCGGAGACGTGCGCAACCTGCCGCCCCGCGGGGTCCGCGGCCTCCGGGCTGCCGGCGCCCTGGGCCCAGGCGCTGCCGGCCCAGGGCAGCAGCAGGGCCAGCAGCAGGACGAGCGGCGGGGCATTCACCCTGGCGGACGAATGGCGGGAGCCGTGCGGGCTCGGCCCGAGCCTGTGCCGGATCGTGGGCGCCGCAAGTCTCATGGCCGTGCTCCCGCCGTGGTGGGTGGCGACGATCGACGAAGGCGGCGCCCCGGCCCGGCCCGGGAGAACCCGGGCAGGCGAAGGGGGCGTTCACTTCAGCGTGTAGCCGCCATCGACCAAGAGCGTCTGGCCCGTGGTGAAGGAGGCGTCGTCGGAGGCGAGGAACGCCACCGCCGCCGCCGTGTCCTCGGGGCGCGCCACCCGCCCGAGCGGGGTCGAGGCGATGAAGCGGGCCGTATACTCCGGCGTGACGTGGGCCATCATGTCGGTCTCGGTGTAGGCCGGCGCCACGGCATTGACGCGGACGTGCGGCGCGAACTTCTTGGCGAGCGCCTTGGTGAGGTTGATCACGGCCGCCTTGCTGGCGCCGTAGGGCAGCGAATTGGGATCGCCCAGGAACCCGAAGCGCGACGCGACGTTGACGATGACGCCCTGGCCGCGTCCGCGCATGTGCTCGCCTACCGCGCGGCAGCAGAAGAACAGGCCTTTCACGTTGACGGCGAAGGTCTCGTCCCAGTGCGCTTCCCGGATGGCCTCGATAGGCTCCTCGTACTCGACGCCGGCGCTGTTCACCCACACATCGAGGGGGCCCAGGCCGCGCAGGGCCGCCTGCACCATGGCGCGCACCTGCGCGTCGTCACGCACGTCTCCCGCCACGGCGAGCGCCTTGCCGCCCAGGGCCTCGATTTCCCGCACGGTCGCCGCGGCCTGGTCGTGGCGCTCCCGATAGCCCACCCCCACGGCCGCGCCCTCCCGGGCGCAGCACAGGGCGATCGCCCGGCCGATGCCGCGGCTGGCTCCCGTGACGAACACGGTCTTCCCCGGTAGCCGCAACATGTTCGCTCCGCATGGCGTCCGGGCAGCGCGCCGCAACGACCCGGCGGACCCACAGTGGACCGCACAGTGGACAAGGTGCCGAAAATGACCTAGGAAGAAATGTTTTTCGCGACCCGGCGCGACGCGCGCGCCGGTCCGACGGACGCGCCGGGAGGCCTTGGAGGCGCGGCCCTGGCAGGCCCCGGCCCTTCGAGACTTACCAGGGCGCCGGCGGATTGGCAACGCGCGGGGGCGCGGGGGGGATGCCTCCGCGGCCGTTGCTGCGAGGGGGCGCCCCGGCCGCGCACCGCGTGCTCACGCTTCACGCGGACGCCACAGGATCAGGCGTCCGCATTCCGCTTCGTGACTGCACCTCACCTCGGCAAGGAGGGAGCCGTGAAAATCGCATATTTCGCCAAGGGCCGACCCGAAGCGCTGACGCGCATCCCGAAGGGCATCGAGCATGTGGTGATCGAGCCGCCGCTCAACGGCGTGTTCACGCCGGAGCAGCTCGCCAAGGTGGCCGATGTGGACGCCTTCTACGTCTTCAACGGCATCGTCAACGAGCAGATCATCGCGGCCGCGAAGAAGCTCAAGATTGTCCAGCGCCCCGGCGTCGGGTTCGACAGCATCGACCTCGAGGCGGCCAAGCGGCACAGCGTGTACGTGTGCAACACCGCGGGCAACAACCGCGTGAAGGTGGCGGAGCACACCATGATGCTGATGCTGGCGGTGGCCCAGCACGCCGTGCCCGTTCACGAGCTGACCAGGCAGGCGCGCTGGGAGGAGGCTCGCAGCTTCACCAAGAGCCACTTCGAGTTCAAGGGCAAGCAGATCGGGATCGTCGGCTTCGGCAACATCGGCACGGAGCTGGCCAAGCGCGCCCGCGGCTTCGAGATGCAGATCGTCTACAACGACATCAAGAAGATCGACCCCCAGATCATCGAGACCACGGGCGCGCGCTTCATGGAGAAGGAGGAGCTGTTCGCCACCTCCGACGTCGTGAGCGTCCACACCCCGCTCACCGCCAAGACGCGGGGCCTGGTCGATGCGGGCATGCTGGCGCGGATGAAGCCCACCTCGATCCTAATCTGCTGCGCCCGCGGCAACATCGTGGACGAGCCCGCGCTGCGCCGCGCGCTCGACGAGGGCAAGCTCGCCGGCGCCGGGATCGACGTCTACTCCGTGGAGCCGGTGGAGAAGGAGAACCCGCTGCTCGGCGCCAAGAACATCGTGCTCTCCTCCCACATCGCCGGGGGCTCGATGGAAGGGAGCAAGCGCGCCATCCAGCTCTCCCACGAGAATATCCGCGCGCTGGTGGAAGACGGCGTCGTGCCGAAGTGGCAGGTGCAGCCGGACGATTAGCGGCGGCGCCCCAGGCGGTGCGTCCAGGGGCAGGGCCTAGGCTGGCGGCAGCGAGGGGGGTCTGGCTGGCTGTGCGGGAATTCGATCCGCGACCCTGAGGAGGGGCGTCAGCCCCGGCTCGAAGGGTGCGGATCCGCCTCCCGGCGCCGTGGCCATCGAGACAGCCGCCTGCGGCGGCTTCCTCAGGCACACGGCCAGCTTTTCCGAACAGCACCTATCCTGCCGCCGCCTGCAGCAGCTCCTTGACGCGCGCCGAGGCCCGGGCCATGTCAATGTGCGCACCCTTGGCCTTGAGGGCGGCCATCACCTTGCCCATGTCGCGGGGGCCGGCCGCCCCTACTTCGCCGATCACCTGCCGGATCAGCCCGTCGGTCTCCTCGGCGGAGAGCTGGCGCGGCAGGTGCTGCTCGAGGGTGGCGATGATGCGGCTGTTGACGGCGTGCTCGGGCTGCTCCGGCTTGAGGAACTCGTTGGATTCCTGCCGCTCCCTGATCTCGCGCCGGATCAGCGCGGCCAGCTCCTCTTCGCCGAGGGGCTGGCCCTGGGCGCGCCCGGCCTCCGTCAGCTTCAGCAGCATCTTCGCCTTGACCGCGCGGTAGGCGGTCAGCGCCACGGTGTCTTTGGCGCGGAGCGCCGTCTTGATGGCCGCTTCCACGTCGAGCATCGCAACCTCCGGCACTTGGGGTGGGTCGGGCTGGTCGCACGCGGCCGGCTCCTGCAGCGAGGCAGGCCGGCGGGGCGCGGACTTGGGGGGGTCGTGTGGCCTGCGGGAGGCGCCGGCCGGGCAACGTCCGCGGCAGGCGCCCCGACTCAGCTGATGCGCAGCTTGCGGTCGCCCTCTTCTTCCTGCTTGGCGCTGCGGTAGACCAGCACGGGCTCGCTGCGCTTGAAGATCACGCCCTCGTCGATGATGCACTTCTCGACGTTCTCGATCGAGGGCAGCCGGAACATGATGTCGAGCATGGTGTGTTCGAGGATCGCGCGCAGCCCGCGGGCGCCCGTCTTGCGCTTGATGGCCTCCTGGGCCACGGCGCGCACGCCCTTGTCGGTCACCACCAGCTCGACCCCCTCGAGCTCGAACAGCTTGCTGTACTGCTTGACGAGCGCATTCTTGGGCTCGCCCATGATGCGCACCAGGTCGTCCTCGGTCAGCTCCTCGAGCGTGGCCACCACGGGGATGCGGCCGACGAACTCCGGGATCATGCCGAACTTGATCAGATCCTCGGGCTCCACCTTCTTCAGGATCTCGCCCACGTTCTCGTTCTTGTTCGAGGCGGGGTCGGTGCCGAAGCCGATAGTCTTGCGGCCGATGCGCTGGGCGATGAGGGGCGCCAGGCCCACGAAGGCGCCGCCGCAGATGAACAGGATGTTGGTCGTGTCCACCTGCAGGAACTCCTGCTGCGGGTGCTTGCGCCCGCCCTGGGGCGGGATGTTGGCGACGGTGCCCTCGACCACCTTCAGCAGCGCCTGCTGCACGCCCTCACCGGAGACGTCGCGCGTGATCGAGACGTTCTCGCCCTTGCGCGCAATCTTGTCCACCTCGTCGATATAGACGATGCCTTCCTCGGCCCGCTCGATGTCGTAATCGGCGTTCTGCAGGAGCTTGAGGATGATGTTCTCCACATCCTCGCCGACGTAGCCCGCCTCGGTGAGCGTGGTGGCATCGGCCATGGCGAACGGCACGTTCAGCAGCCGCGCCAACGTCTGCGCCAGCAGCGTCTTGCCGGTGCCGGTGGGGCCGATCAGCAGGATGTTGCTCTTCTGCAGCTCCACCTCGTGGTTGTGGCCAGTGATGCGGATGCGCTTGTAGTGGTTGTAGACCGCCACCGAGAGAATCTTCTTCGCCTGCTCCTGGCCGATGACGTAGTTGTCGAGCACCTCCTTGATCTCGAAAGGCTTCAGCAGCTTGCTTTCCTTCTGGGTCAGCTGTTCCTTGCTCCACTCCTCCTCCATGATGTCGTTGCAGAGCTCGACGCATTCATTGCAGATGTAGACCGTGGGGCCGGCAATGATCTTTTTCACGTCGTTCTGCGACTTCCCGCAGAAGGAGCAGCGGAGGATGTTGCCTTTCGACTGGCTCATAGAAGGTCTCCACCTGGTTCCTCGGCCGCGGCGGGCTGAAGACGCCGCCCCCCGCGTCGTTGCCGGCGGCCCATCCTGACCTGCGGCAACCGGACGGAGCTCGCGCGCCGCCCCCCGCCCGAGCACCTTCGGCCGGTGCTCCGCAGGCGGAATGCCACGCCACAACCGCTCCGGCGCGACGATCATGATACCGTATCGCGCGGGCTTATAAAAGCAATCCTTTACGGCGCGGCCCGGGGCCGCGTCGTCCACCGCCGTTACGCCGACTGCTTTTGTCCGGACGCCCAGCGCCGCATGCCTCGCGCTGGGCGTCCGGGCCGCCTCCGCCGCTAGAAATAGTACCGCATCGAGAACGTCGGGAACGTGGTCGCGGACAGATCGGCGGTGGAACGGCTTCCCAGGTTCTGCACCCCCGCGCCCATCTCCGCCGAGATCCCCAGGTTGGGCAGCGTGACGAAGAAGATCTCGGCGCCGAGGAACGCGCGGAAGGCGGTACCGCTCGCCGAAAACGTGCTTTTGTCGGGGTTGGTGTTGTCCACCACGTTGAGGTAGCCGGCGCTGCCGCCCCAGTACAGGTCCAGGTTGGACTGGCGCTTGAACACCTGGGCGTACCGCCCCGTCAGCGAGAACACCTCCAGCACCTTGCGGTTGCTTTCGGTCGTGTTGAAGAAGCCCACCTGCATTTCGAGTGATTCCTTTTGGGAGATCCAGGCCTTCAGGGAAAGCGCATCGACCCCGTACTCGAGCACCCGGCCGCTGGCCGTGTTGGGGTTCGCGCGGTGGAAGTACCCCAGGCCGATGGTGCGGGAGGGGTCACGGCCTTTCTCGTCGAACTCGATCAGCGTGATGTCGCCCCGATCCACCTGAATGGCGCCGAAGCCCTTGTTCGATTCGATGGTGATCGATTGTTCGTCGGCTTTGACGATTTTTCCCTTGATCGTCTCGCCGGTCTTCAGGTGAACGGTTTCGCCGTAGGCCGGCCAAGCGGCCAGCCACAGGGCGATCGCCGCCCACCACCATGATCGGTTCATCAGCTTTTCTCAATGGGTTCAACGCCGCGGATTGATCCAGGGCTCCCTCGCATGTGGAGGTTCTAAGGGTGCGCATGCAATTTCATCGCCACCGGCCCCTGGCGCCGGCCGGCGCTGGGACGGCGGTACCGCTCCGGCGCGGCTGGCCCCTGCGGTCGGGCAGAATTTGCCGCGCCGCACCGGAACGAAACCGGTGGCAACCGGCGCAGGATTCCACGCGCATCCCGCGGCGGGTCGAAAGCGGGAGACGGGGGGGCCCGGCTGGTCTCGCCGGTGCGATCGTGGCATGCTCGGGGCGAACTTCCATCCTCGCGGCACCTCCCCCCGGGTGGAGCCGTCACGCGCCCAAGGCACGCCATGCTGCCGCTTGCCATCAACAAGCCCGAGTGGCGTCAGGTCGTACTGCTGCTGACCCTGACGGTGCTGGTCACCGTCATGATCGCCCCCAACCTGAATCTGGTGCCGGCCCGCTACGAGGCGGGCGACCTGATCCGGCAGGACATCATCATCACCGACAACGTGGCCCTGGTCGACGAGCGCTCCACCGACGCCCGGCGCCAGAAGGCGAGCGCGGAGTTCGCGCCGATCTACGATTTCGACAACCGGCTCAAGGGGGCCGCCCTCGACGACGTGCGGGGCGCCTTCGCCCAGATGCGCGACGCGCTGGCGGAGCAGTCCAGGAGCCGTACGGAGCTGCTGACCCGCATCCGCCGGAACTCCCTCGAACAGATCCGCACGCTGGCCGATCTGCACAGGGCCCGGGCGCAGATGGCCGCTCTGGGGTTGGCGCGCAACCAGGCGGTCGGCGAGCTCGGCGCATACGCCGAGTCGCCCACGCTGACCACCGAGCAGGCCCTGCGGGTCGAAAAGCTGCGCTTCGAGCTGCTGGCGCTGGATGCCTTGCGCATTTCCAGCGAGCAGACGGTCGAGCAGTTGGGCAAGAAGCTCGAACAGCTCACGGGCGAGGGCACCCAGCGCCAGAACGAGTGGCAGCGGCTCCAGCAGGGCGATGACCAGCTCGCGACGCACCTAAAGACGGCGTTCGACAAGCGGCTGGGTATCACCACGGAGCCCACGACGTTCCAGGTGTTCTACGGCGCCCAGTTCAGCGCCGCCATCGAGCGCGACGTGCTTGCGCTGCTGGGCCCCCTGCTGGAGCGGCGGATCGTCGGCTCCCGCGAGCAGTTCGCCAATATCCAGTTCGGCATCCAGCTGCGGGAGCTGGAAAGCCCGCGCCTGGAACGGCTGGAAAACCTGGACGCCATCGCCGAGGTGGCACAGGTACGGGCGGACGCCGACCGCCGGGCCCAGGAACGCAACCTGGCCCCGGAGAACCCCGCCCTGCGCGAGGCCATCATCGCCCTGGCCCAGAAGCTGATCCGCCCCACGCTTACGGCGAACCGCAGCGAGACCGAGCATCAGAAGCAGGAGCTGATCCAAAGTATCAGCCCGGTCTACTTCAACCTGAAGGTAGGCGACGTGGTGGCGCGGGCCGGGGAATCGGCGACGCCGCAGCAGGCGGAGATCATCCGGGCGCTCAACAACTACAACCTGGCCAACCCGAAGTACCCGCAGCTGATCGGGTCGTTCCTGATCGTGCTGCTCTCGCTGGTGCTGATCTACCAGTTCATCGGGCCGCGCTTCCTCGGCGCGGTGGTGGGATTTTCGCGGCTGGTGCTGATCGCGATCCTGATCCTGCTGACGCTGGGGCTGGCGCAACTGCTGCTGCTGATCGTGCCGGCCCTGACCACCGTGTACGATTTCATCCCGCCGGTCACGTACAACTACCTGATCCCGGCAGCACTCACCTCCATGCTGGCCGGCATCCTGCTGCGGTTCGAGGTGGCCGCGTTCCTGGGCGTGGCGGTGTCGCTGTTCCTGTCCGTGCTGGTGGGCAACAGCCTGTCGTTCTTCCTCTACGGGCTGATGGGCAGCTTCATCGCGGCGATGCCCATCAAGAACTACGAGACCCGCTATGCGCTCTGGCAGCAGGGGCTGCGCATTTCGGCCATGAACGTGCTGATCCTCGTGATCGTGACCCTGCTGCACCAGCAGCGCATGGCCTGGAGCCTGGCCTATGCGGTGGGCGCCGCCGCGATCAACGGCTTCGGCGTGGCCTTCCTCGCTTCCACGATCCTGCCCCTGTTCGAGCGGGTGTTCGATATCACCACGAATCTGCGCCTGCTCGAGCTCTCCAACATGAACCACCCGGCGCTGAAGGAGCTGGCGGTGCGGGCGCCGGGCACATATCACCACAGCATCGTGGTGGGCAACCTGAGCGAGTCGGCGGCGCCCGGCATCCGCGCCAACCCGCTGCTGGTGCGGGTGGCGTCGTACTATCACGACCTGGGCAAGATGCTGTGCCCGCTCTACTTCGTCGAGAACCAGTCGCAGAAGAACTACCACGACGATCTGCCGCCCAAGACCTCGACCCGTATCATCGTCAACCACGTCAAGGATGGGCTGGAGCTGGCGCGGCAGCACAAGCTGGGCACGGCGATCATCGACATCATCTCGCAGCACCATGGTGATTCGCTGGTGCGCTGGTTCTACCACAAGGCCGAACAGGAGCAGGCCGAGCTCGGCGAGCCGGTCGCGGAGGCCGATTTCCGCTACCCTGGCCCCAAGCCGCAGACCAAGGAGGCGGGGCTGGTGATGGTGGCCGACGTGACGGAGGCCGCCACCCGCAGCGTGGACGATCCTTCGCCCGATACCATCCGGGAGCTGGTGCAGAAGCTCTCCACCCGCATCTACATGGAAGGCGAGCTGGACGAGTCCGGGCTGACTTTCAACGACCTGAACTACATCGAGAAGGTCTTCACCAAGATGCTGCTCAGCATCCACCACCATCGCATCAGCTACCCCGAGGTGCGCGCGGACACCGAGCGCCGCGAACCGGCACCGCCCGAGCCGCCCCATGATTCCGCACCCCCCGCAGCTCCTCTGGCAGACGGGCGCCCCCCCTCCTGAGCTGGACGAGGCCGATCTGGGCCGCGCCCTGGCGCTGTTCCTCGCGGCGCTCGATCGCCCAGGCTGGGGGCTCTCGGTGCTGTTCGCCGACGACGCGACGCTGCGCCGGCTCAACCGCGAGTATCGCCGGCAGGACCGCCCCACCGACGTGCTCTCCTTCGGCTATGCCGGCGCGACCGCGGCGGAGGGTGCCGCGCCCCTGCTGGGCGACCTCGCCCTCTCCCTGGACCGGGCGGCGGCCCAGGCGCGCGCCAACGGCTGGGATCTGCGCACGGAAGTGCTGCGCCTGCTCGCCCACGGCTGCGCCCACCTCGCGGGTCACGACCACGAGACCCGGGAACAGGAGCGCCTCATGCTCCCCGTGGAAATCGAGCTGCTCGCCTGCGTGGGGCTGCGCGACCTCTACGGCGGCAGGTAGCGGCCCGCCCCTTCGCTCAGGGACGGAGTGACATCGGCCGCGGTTCGGATCGGGGAAGCCGGGAAGCGGGCGGCGGGGCGGGGAGGCTTCACCCGGATGCCCGTTGACCGCAGACGACCGGATGGCGTGGCCCATGTCCAGTCGCCGCGGAGCCCCCTGACCGCCCATCCGCAGGCGCGGTCGGGGGGCCGGATCGCTGCCGGCTGGCCCGGCCGCAGCCTATTTCTGACCGGTGCGCATCTTGTACAGGTCCACGGCCAGGATCAGCAGGGCCGCGGAGCCGAGGATGGCCGGGATGTAGTACACCTCCTCGTAATTCAGCCCCGCCCACCATTTGCCCAGCACCGGCGAGCCGAGCCAGGCGCCGATCCAGCCCACGATGACCTTGGACACGAACGACCAGATGCCGGGGTTGACGTAGTACCGCAACCCATAGTGCAGAACCGCCGAGACGACGACGCTGATCACCAGCAGGATCAGGAAGCTCACGAAACCCATTCCGAGCATGGTGTCCTCCTTTCTGCGATTGACCCCGTTCAGTTCTTCACCGCCCGTCGCTCCTGCGGGAGCGGAAGGCGGCGGAACCGCCCCCTTCCCACGTCGCTACCGCTACACCTTTTCCGGGCGCAGGGAAACCGGCCGTCGCGCCCGGAGCGACCGCCGCGCGCGAGCCGCGTGGATCACGGCGCCGCCCTGGCGGGACGCGAGGCGGATCGTTCGATCTGGAAACGGGAAATGCTGAAGCCCGGCGGCTGGCCGCAGGCTCGCTCAGAACGTCCACTCGCGGGGCTTGTCGGGATCGCCGGCGTCCTCCCAGCCGATCACGCG
>JACQKK010000174.1 GCA_016204605.1 Candidatus Lambdaproteobacteria bacterium | reverse complement strand
GCACGGGAAGCACTACCGGGTGCCCTATGACGGCCCCGGCGCGACCGGCCAGGGCCGGCCGCTGCGCAGCGTGGCCCACGGTCGCGCGGACCTGCCGATCTACCTGGGGGCGATGGGGCCGAAGAACCTCGCGCTCTCGGCGGAGGTCGCCGACGGCGTGCTGCCGCACCTGTTCTCCCCCGACCACGCCGACCTGCTGCTCGATCCGCTAAGCCGGGGCTTCGCCAAGGCCGGCGGCGGCAAGGGTTTCGCGCGGTTCGAGATCGCCGTCAACGTGGATGTCATTCCCGGCTCCGATCTCCACGCGTGCCTCGCCAGGGTGAAGCCCTACATCGCCCAGTACGTGGGCGGTTCGGGCACCCAGGCGCTCAACTTCTACAACGACAACATGCGGCGCTGCGGCTACGAGGAGGCGGCGGAGCGCATCCCGGCCCTCTACCGCGAGGGGCGCAAGGCCGAGGCGGCGGCCGCGGTGCCCGATGGCTTCGTCGACGAGGTGACGCTGTGCGGGCCGCGGGAGCGCATCCGCGAGCGGCTGGAGCGCTACCGCCCGGTGCCCGGGCTCACGCTCGCGCTGCGCACGCCCGATCTCGCCACCGTGCGCATGATGGCCGAGCTGGCGCTCTGACGGCCGGCTGTCAGGCGCGATCGGCGCCGCGCGGCAGCGTAAGTCGCCGCCCCGGCGTGAGCGTGCAAGCTCCGCCACGCATCGACCTCCGCGGTGACGCCCGGCGTTCCCCCAAGGTCGATCGCCAGCGGCCTGAGCGCAGTCCACCCCTCCTCCGGGAGCGTCATCATGGCGGAAGCGACACCGACCTTCGAGTTGTTCTATTGGCCCACCATCCAGGGGCGCGGGGAGTTCGTGCGGCTCGTGTTCGAGGAGGCTGGCCTGCCCTACGTCGACGTGGGGCGCCGTCCGGAAGGCGAAGGGGGCGGGCGGGCCGCGATTCTCAAGCTGCTCGAGGACGACCTCGCCGGCATGCCGCCCTTCGCGCCGCCCGTGCTGCGGGTGGGGCCGCTGCGGCTGGCCCAGACGGCGCTGATCTGCCGGTACGTGGCCGGCAAGGGCGGTCTGCTGCCGCCGGGCGAGGATGACCGCTGGCGGGCGGATGCCTTGATGCTGACGGTGATGGACATGGTGGTCGAGGCCCACGATACCCACCACCCGATCGCCAAGTCGCTCTACTACGAGGAGCAGCAGGCCGAAGCGCTCAGGCGCACCCCCACCTTCATCGCGCTGCGCATCCCCAAGCTCATGGGCTACTTCGAGCGCGTGCTGCGCACCAACGCCGCGGGCAAAGGGCAGGCGCTCGTGGGAGGCGCGCTCAGCTACGTGGACCTGGCGCTGTTCCAGCTCGTCGCCGGGCTCAGCTACGCCCTGCCCCGGTCGATGGCGGCCATCGCGCCCAGGCTGCCGCGGGTGATGGCGCTGCACGCCGCGGTGGCGGCGCGCCCCCGCATCGCGGCCTACCTCGCTTCGCCGCGCCGCCTGCCCTTCAACGACCACGGCATCTTCCGCCACTATCCCGAGCTCGACCTGCCCAAATAGCGCCACAACATGGCAACGCCGGTGTCCAGGTGCCGGGCAGGGGCGCCGTACGGGGTGGCACGGGGTTCGCCCTCCGGCCGGGGTGCGATCCTCCCCCGGCTGCGCACCGATGCGCACCGATGCGTCCCGATGCGTCCCGATGCGCACCGCGTTCCGGGCGGGGATGTCGCGCGGGAATAGCGGGCGCATGGCGGGTGTTCATGTTCCAAGGCGCACTTCGACCTGACGCGATGCCATGCCGAGGAGGGGGAGCCGGCAGGCGACGGCTTGCCGCTGCTGAGCCGTTCGTATCGATGGTACCGTGGTCGCACGTGCAGCGCTCTCGGACTGGGAGGTAGATGGATGTACACCGGACGGACGTGGAGGCGGATCGCTCTGGCGGGCATGCTGGCCGCGACCCTGGCGGGGTGCGCCGGGCCCAAGCCGCCCGCGCCGCAGATGGACGCGGGCATCGTCGGCATTTCGCTCCGCATCTGGGCACCCGACGTGATGACTCCGCCGTACGACATCAGCAGATACAAGACACTCAGCAATCCCGCCAAGGTGTACTTCGTGCGGCTGGAGGGCGACGCCGACCCGCTGACGCAGCGGACGCTGATCGAATCGAACTTCGAGCAGGAGGGTCAGGTGTACCTGCTCAATGCCAAGCCGGGGCGCTACGCGGCGGTCGCGGCCTTGATCGATGAGCAGATCTATCGCCCGCCCGCGGCCCGTCAGGTGCGCTTCCGGCGCATGAGCGGCATCTCCGGCGATGACGGCGGCGGCGACGGGCGACCTGTGCATCCGAATTACGTCGTCTATTTCCCGGCCGAGCTGATCAAGAAGACGGTCGTGACTGTCGGGCCGCACGCCCTGGCCTACATGGGCGATCACGCCCTGGATTTCGATGCGGACCTGCGCCCGATGGCCCGGGCCGATGACGCGCAGCGCCACTACGACCGGATGGTGCCCTACGATGGCCACTCGCTGCAGGGGATCGAGATCGCGAACCCGCGCAACATGCTGACCGAGCAGCAGTTCCTCGCCATCGCCCGGCGGCAGTTGGAAGGAATCGGCTGGGGCGGCTTTCTTCCGGCGGCCGTGAGCCTGAACCGGCTCTGACGGCGGCCCATCCCGGGTGGCACCGCCCAGCGCCAACGCCTGGCGGCGGCGCTCCCCGGGCCCGCCGCAATCGTTGCGGAGGCTCCGGCCCCGCATCAGCGGCCGAGCAGCGCGCCCATCAGCGGCAGCCCGATCACCGTCCCCAGGGTACTGCCGAGGTTGGTGAGGGCGACGACGAGCAGCACGCGGCTGACCCCGTTGCGCCAGAAGCCGCCCGGGGTGGCGATGTCGCGCGGCAGCCGGTCGAAATCGGCCACCCGCGGCTTGCGCAGCAGCACCTCGCACAGACCGGCGAGCCAGCCCGCCGCGATCATGGGGTTCAGCGCCGTGAACGGGGCCACCACCGCCGCCGTGAGCACGGTGAGCGGGTGGCCGAAGGCCGCCGCCGCGCCGAGCGCCGCCAGCACGGCGTGGGCGACCACCCACACCTGCACCATCCCCCAGCCCGAAGTCGGGCCGGCATGGCGGAACCCCAGCGCCACCAACGCCACGACGGCGAGCGGCACGGCCCACTGGAGCAGGCGCGAGGGCAGGCTGCGCGGCGGCAGCGCCAGCAGGGGCTGCGGATCGAAATCCGGATCGCCCCGCTTGAGCCGCTCCAGGATGCCGGCCAGGTGGCCCGCCCCCACCACCGCCACCACCACGGGCCCGGAGGCGGCGGCGATGGCATGGGCCAGGAACCGGTCCCGCTCGTCGATCAGCACGGCCTTGGCGCGCGGAAACGCCTGGGCGAAGGTGGCCATCACCTGGCCCAGCAGATCCTGCTGCTTGAGCGCCTCGATGTCCGCCTCGCTCAGCCGCGGCACGGCGACGATGGTCAGCAGCAGGCTTCCCACCAGCCGCACCCGCTCCCACCAGCGCAGGCTGCGCCAGGTGCGGATCAGGGTGACGCGGATGTCGCGGTCGGCCAGGACGATCCCGGCGCCCACCGCCTTGCCGGCCTCCATGGCCCGCACCATCTCCATCCCCGGCCGTGCGCCGAGCTGTTCGCCCAGCCGGCGCTGGAACGCCGCCAGCACCAGGTGCAGCAGCAGCAGCGTGGCCTGCTTGCGCCGGATCACCTGGAACAGGTCCGTGTCGAGCCAGCGGCCGGGCTCGGCCAGGGCCGTGCGGCGCGTCTCGCACAGCTCGACGCACACCGCCTGCGGCCGCAGCTCGCGGATCAGCCGCTCCACCTCCACGGCGCTGCGGGCGGAGATGTGGGCCGTACCGACGACGTAGATCTGCCGCCCCTCGTGGTCGAGGCGATGGACGTTGGGCGAAGCCGAGGCCGGCGCCGGCTGCGCCGCCTGGGGATGGTCAGGGCCTGCAGCGGGATCGGTCACGCGCGGCGCGCTCCATGGAGTGCGGGCTCCTGGCGGGCGCGCAGGGCCGCGAGCAGGCGCTCGTGCAGGTTGTCGAAGCCGCCGTTGGACATCACCAGCACCACGTCGCCCGCCTGCGTCAGCTCGACCAGGCGCGCCAGCACCGCCGTGGCATCGCCGCAGGCTTCGGCCCACACGCCGCGCCCGCGCAGCTCGGCGGCCACGGCGCCGCTATCGAGCGGCCGGGCCTTGCCGGCGGAGTAGTCGGAGCGGAAGGGGTTCGCCAGCACCACCCGATCGGCCCCGGCGAACGCGGCGCCGAACTCGCCCTGGAAGCGGTCGCTGCGGGCCGTGAAGCTGCGCGGCTCGAACACCGCCCACAGCCGCCGGCCGGGGTAGCGGGCGCGGATCGCCTCGATGGTGACCCGGATCGCGGTGGGGTGGTGGGCGAAATCGTCGATCACCAGCACGCCCGCGGCCTCGCCGCGCACTTCCTGCCGGCGCTTCACGCCGCGGAACGAGCTGAAGGCGCCCTGGATCGCAGGGGGCGGGTGGCCCAACTGGCGGGCCAGCGCGATCACGGCCGCGGCATTCTGGGCATTGTGCCGGCCGGGCAGCGGCAGCCGCCAGGCGAGCCGGTCGCCCCCGCCCTCGCCCTCGCCTCGGTGCACGGTCTCGAACGCGCAGCCCTCGGCGGTCGCGCGCCAGCCTTCGATGCGGCAGGCGGCCTGGCCGGCATGGCCGTAGGAGACGACGGGGCAGGGCGCGCCGGCGGCCACGTCCATCACCTGGGCGTCGTCGGCGCAGGCCACCAGCAGCCCTTCCCGCGGCAGCCCGGCCACCAGCCGCTCGAACTGGCGCCGGATCGCCGCGAGATCGGGGTAGATGTCGGCGTGGTCGAACTCGAGGCTGGTGAAGATGAGCGCCGTGGGCGCGTAGTGGAAGAACTTGGGGCGCTTGTCGAAGTAGGCGGTGTCGTACTCGTCCCCCTCGATCACGAAGCAGCGGCCATTCCCCACGCGGAAGTTGCTGCTGAAGTTGAGGGCGATCCCGCCCACCAGGAAGCCTGGGTCCGCCCCGAGCTCGACCAGGGTGTGCGCCATCAGCGCGGTGGTGGTGGTCTTGCCGTGGGTGCCGGCGATGACGATGCTGTACCGGTCGCGGATGGCGAACCGCCGCACGGCTTCTGCCATGGAGATGTACGGCAGGCCGCGCCGCACCGCCTCCTGCGCTTCGGGGTTGCTGGCCTGGATCACGTTCCCGACGACGACCAGTTGCGCGTCCGCGGGGATGTTCTCCGCGCGGTACCCTTCGGCGAAACGAATGCCCAGCGCCGCGAGATGGTCGCTCATCGGCGGATAGACGTGCTGGTCGGAACCCGTGACCCGCAGCCCCTGGGCCTGGAGCGTACCCGCGAGGGCGGCCATGGCCGTGCCGCAGATGCCCATCAGGTGCACGCGACTCAGGTTCGGGGGGATGTCCATGGCCATGGATGAAAGGTCACAGGTCGGATCGGGCCGCGACCGCCGCTGGGAACTACGCCGCGGGGATCACTGCACGCTGGGGCGCGACGCGCCGGGTTGAACGGGGCCGGCTCGGGGTGCAGCCGATTGCACCGGGCCCGCCGCTGGCATAGAGTCGGACCGCCGACGCGCGGCCGGCACCGCCCATGGTGCCCGCCCCGGCAGCCGGAGGCAAGTCCGGCGCGCGCCACCGCGGCGGGGCGGGTGCGCGGCCGCAGGGGCACCGCCGGATGCGGTGCGTGCTGCGCGGCCGACCTGGCGATCCGCCCTCTCTCGCGAGCCCATGAGCGCATCTCCCGTGTTCACCCTGGCCGGCGTGACCAAGCGCTTCGGCTACCGCACGGTGCTGCGCGACGTCAGCTTCGAGATCGCGGCCGGCGAATTCGTGCTGGTGCTCGGGAACAACGGCGCCGGCAAGTCCACGCTGCTCAAGCTGGTCTCCTCCCTGATGCGGCCCAGCGCAGGCGAGCTCTGCTTCGCGGGCCGGCCCTACCGCGCCGCCGGGCCCGATCTGAGGCGCGCGCTCGGGATGATCTCCCACGAGAGCCGCCTCTACGGCGATCTCACCGCGCGGGAGAACCTGCACCTGTTCGGCACGCTCTACGGCGTCGCGGAGCTGAAAGGGCGGATCGCCGCCGCGCTGGCCGAGGTGCGGCTCGAGGGCTACCCGGATCTCCCCACGCGGGCCTTCAGCAGCGGCATGCTCAAGCGGCTCTCCCTGGCGCGGTTGCTGCTCTATGAGCCCACCGTGCTGCTGCTGGACGAGCCCTACTCCGGGCTGGACCTGACCTCGGTGGAGCTGCTGGATGGCTTCCTGCGTCGCTTCCGCGCCGGCGGCGGCACGACCCTGCTCATCACCCACCAGTTCACGGGCGGCGTCGGTCTCGCCACGCGCATTTTGGTTTTACAGCAGGGGGCCCTCGTATATAATAACCATGAGCAAGACGTAACGGGCCAGCGCTGCGCGGCGCTGCTCGCCGAGTACGGCGGCGCAGCCCCTGCGCGCAGGCTCTCGTGACGGTGGGGCCGGCGGGAAACGGCGGCCGGCGTTCGGGGGGGCGGCCAGGCCGCCCGGGCTCCGGAGCACGGTCGCAGCAAGGTGGATAGCGGGAGGGTACGCGCACGTGGTCGCCATCTTGGGTTGGGTCTCCCTGGCCGGATTGGCGGCCCTCGGGGTCTGGATCTTCGCCTTCACCCCGAGCGACGATCTGATGGGGTTCTCCCAGAAGATCATGTATCTGCACGTGCCGTCGGTGTGGGTGGCCTATCTGGCCTTCTTCGTGGTCTTCTTCTGCAGCGTCGGCTACCTCTGGAAACGCGAAGTGCTGTTCGATCGGGCGGCGCGCTGCTCCGCCGAGATCGGTGTCGTGTTCTGCGGCCTGGTGCTCGCCACCGGCTCGATCTGGGGACGGCCCACCTGGGGCACCTACTGGGTCTGGGACGCCCGCCTCACCACCACGCTGCTCCTGTTTCTGGTGTTCGTGGGCTACGTGGTGCTGCGCGCCTTCGCCGAGCCGGGCGAAAAGCAGGCGCGCCTCGCGGCGGTGATCGGCATCGTCGGCTTCCTCGATATTCCGCTGATTCACGTCTCCGTGCAGTGGTGGCGCACGCTGCATCAGCCGTCCACGCTGTTCAAGGTGGGCGAGCAGGGTCGGCCCGCCCCCTCGCTGCCGCCCGAGTTTCTCTGGCCCCTGTTGCTCGGCTTTGTCGCGATGACCCTGCTGTATGCGTTCCTGCTGCTGTATCGGCTGCGGGTCGCGGCGTTGGAGGACGATCTGGAGCAGCGACTGGCACGCCAGTAGCGGTCATTCCACTCTGAAGCAGCGCCATCGGGCGAAGGCTCCGGAATTTTCCGGAGTGCGGCATGAACCCGCCAGCGCCTGATGCACTCAAATCGCACGGGGGGAGCCGTCGTGAACCCATCGGCGCCTGTTCACCACAAGTTGATTCGGTTCATGGGAAACCATTATCGCGTCGTCATCGGGGCCGTGATCATCCTCGCCATCCTCGGCGGGATTCTCTACAAGGGGTCGCAATCGACGGTGTTCTACTTTACCCCCAACGAGATCGGGCAGGCGCCGGAGCGGTATCTGGCGCGCACGATCCGCGTCGGCGGTCTGGTGGTGCCCAACAGCACCAAGTGGGACCCCGATGCGGTCACGCTCTGGTTCACGGTCACCGAGGATTTCAACAGCGGCATCCGCGTGCGCTACGCCGGCCCGAAGCCCGACATGTTTCGCGAAGGCCAGGGCGTGGTGGCCGAGGGCATCCTCGACGAGCGCGGCCTGCTCTGGGCCTCCACCCTGCTCGTGAAGCACAGCGAAGACTACAAGGTCGATCCGAAGCAAGTCACCGACAAGAAGATGGCCTACAAGTCGCTGCTCCGCGAATAGAGCCGATCCGAGCCTTTCCCCTCTCCGCTGCCCTTCCGGGGCGGCGTCTTCCGACACGCGGTATCCAGCCTCAGGGGCCCCCGATGGTCAGCGATTTCGGATACGTCCTGCTCGCGGTGGCGCTGGCACTCTCGCTCTACGGCATCGTCGTGCCGCACCTGGGGGTGGTGCGCAACAACTGGAACCTGGTGCGCTCGGCGCAGTATGCCACCTTCGCCATATTCGTGATGGTGCTGGGGGCGAGCGCCGCGTTGGTGCACGCCTTCGTCACCAGCGATTTCAGCGTGGGGTTCGTCTGGGAGAACTCCAGCCGCGACATGCCGATCATGTACAAGCTCTCGGCCTTCTGGGGCGGCATGAACGGCTCGCTGCTGTTCTGGGAGCTGGTGCTTTCGGGTTTTGCGGCGTTCGTGGCGTACTTCTACCAGCGCACCAACCGGGAAGTGATTCCCTACGTGATCGCGACCCTGAACGTGGTGCAGACGTTCCTCTTGTTCCTGCTGGTGGGCTGGGCCAATCCGTTGGCGCGGCTGGCGCCCGTGCCGCTCGAGGGGCGGGGGCTCAATCCGCTGCTGCAGCATCCCGCCATGGCGCTCCATCCGCCGCTGCTGTATCTGGGCTATATCGGCTTCAGCGTCCCTTTCGCCTTCGCCATCGCCAGCCTGATCCGCGGGAAGCTCGATAACGAATGGGTCGTCACCACCCGCCGCTGGACGCTGTTCGCCTGGTACTCGCTTACGGTCGGGATCATGGTGGGGGGGCAGTGGGCCTACGAGGAGCTGGGCTGGGGCGGCTTCTGGGGCTGGGATCCGGTGGAGAACGCCTCGCTGATGCCCTGGCTCACCGGCAGCGCCTTCCTGCACTCGATCATGTTGCAGGAGAAGCGCAACATGATGAAGGTCTGGAACTTCTCGCTGATCATCATCACCTTCGCGCTGAGCATCCTTGGCACGTTCATCGTGCGCTCGGGCGTGCTGAACTCGGTGCACGCCTTCGCGCAGTCGGAGATCGGCCCGGCGTTCCTCACCTTCCTGGCGCTGGTGCTGGTGGTGTCGTTCACGCTGATGTTCCGCCGCATGCGGCTGCTGGAATCGCGCCACACCAACGACGTGCTGCTGAGCAAGGAGAGCACGTTCCTGCTCAACAACCTGCTGTTCATGGGCATCGCCTTCACGGTGTTCCTGGGCACGGTGTTTCCGCTGCTGGCCGAGGGCATCCGCGGCACCAAGCTCTCCATCCAGGCGCCCTTCTTCAACGCCATCGTGGCGCCGCTGGGCGTGGCCCTGCTGGCCCTGACCGGCGTGTGCACGCTGATCGCCTGGCGCTATTCGAGCCTCTCCTACCTGGTGCGCAACTTCCGCTGGCCGGTGGCGGCGGCGCTGGTCACGGCGGCGGCGCTGGCGGCGCTCGGCATGCGCCACATCGGCGCCCTGGTCGCGTTCGCCGTGATCGCGTTTACGGCGGCCGTGCTGGCGACCGATTTCGGCCGGGCCGTGCGCGTGCGCGCGGAGCAGCTCGGGATCGGCCTGCTGGCGGCGGCGGGCTCCACCGTGCTGCGCAACCAGCAGCGCTACGGGGGGATGGTGATCCACCTGGGGATGGTGTTCCTGGTCGTCGGGCTGGCGGGCAGCTTCTTCGGCGCCGAGAAGAGCATGACCCTCACCCCGGGCCGCGCCGCCGAGTTCCACGGCTACCAGATCTTCTACAAGGGGCCCAAGGTGCAGCGGAAGGACAACGCCACCCTGCGCGCCGCGGAGATCGAGGTGTACCGCGGTGGAGAGCTGGTCGAGACGCTGCTGCCGGCCCGCAGCTTCTACACCACCCAGCCCGAGCCGCTGACCGAGGTGGCCATCCACCGCAACCTGCGCGAGGACCTCTACATCGTGCTGGCCAGCGAGAACGAGGGCGGGTCGGTGACCCTGCGCGTGCTGGTGAACCCGCTGGTGATCTGGGCCTGGTTCGCCTTCCCGCTGTTCTCGCTGGGTACGGCGCTGGCCATGTTCTACCGTCCGCGCCTGCTGATCGAGCCGGCCTTCGAGCGCGGCCTGGGCGCGGCCGCCGGGGCCTGAGCTCGCGCGGTTCCTCCACCCCGAAGCGCGTTTCCGGAAGGTGTGGCGCATGTGGCGATCGTGGAAGTTCTGGACCGTGATGGTGGCGATCAGCGGGTTGGTGGTCATGCTCGCCTACGGCTTCTTCACCGACCCCAAGAAGGTGCCCTCGCCGCTGGTCGGGCACATGGCGCCCGACTTCGCCGTCGAGCGGCTGGGCGGCGGCGAGAAGCTGAGCCTGGGCTCGTTGCGCGGCACCCCGGTGATCCTCAACTTCTGGGCCTCGTGGTGCCTGGCCTGCCGCGACGAGGCGCACCTGCTGGAGGCGGTGCACCGCGAGTACGGTGTCGAGAAGAAAGCGCTGCGCGTGATAGGCATCGCTGTCCAGGACGACGTCCAGAAGGCCCAAGCCTTCGCCAGACAGTATCGCAAGACCTACTTCCTGGCCCTCGACAACGCCCAGGGGGAGATCTCCCTCAACTACGGCCTCTATGGCGTGCCCGAGACCTTCTTCATCGACCGCGAGGGGATGATCCGCTACAAGCAGATCGGCGCGCTCACCCCGGCGGTGATGGAGGCGCAGGTGCCGCGCCTCATCGCCGGCGTCGGCAGCGGCAAGGCCAAGGAGCCGAAATGAGTGCGCCCGCCGGAGCGATGTCCCGCCTGCCCGCCCGGGTGGCGGTTGCGCGGTGGAGGATTGCGCGGTGGGCGCTTGCACGGTGGATTGGCGCGCTCGCCATCGCCATCGCCGGCATGCTGCTGGCGGCGGGCACGCTGCGCGCCCTGAGCGCGGAGCAGATCGAGGCGCGCGTGCTGGCCATCACCGACGGCTTGCGCTGCCCGACCTGCCAGGGCATCTCGGTCAAGGATTCCGAGGCCGGCTTCTCCCAGCAGATTCGCGAGAAGGTGCGGCGCATGGTGATCGAGGGCCAGAGCGATGAGGACATCCGGGCCTATTTCGTGAGCCGCTACGGGGAGTGGATCCTGCGGGCGCCGAAGAAGGAGGGCATCGGCCTGGTGCTGTGGATCCTGCCGGGGGCGGCGCTGCTCGTGGCCGGCGGCCTGGTGTTCTGGCGCATCCGCCGCGCCGGACGCGGTCGGCCCCAGGCGGACGCCGCCGCGCCCGAACCGGAGCTCAGCCCCGAACAGCGCGCGCGGATCGCCCGCGATCTCAAACGCTTCGAAGACGAGGAGCTGGCATGAGGGTCCAGCGATGAGCACGCTCAGCCTGATCGCGTTCGGGCTCGGTACCCTGGTGATGGTGGCCGCCGGGGCGGCGGTGGCCTTTCCGCTCTACTTCCAGCGCCTGGAAGCCTACGCGCTGCCCGCGAACCCGGCCGCCGCGTTCAACGAGCGCAGCGCGCTGCTCGAAGGGCTGGCCGAGCTCGAACGCGAGTTTCACGCGGGCAAGCTGTCCGAGGCCGACTACCGCCAGGAGAGCGAGCGCCTCCAGCGCGCCTACCTGCTCGCGGTCGAGGCGGAGGAGCGCCGCAACGCTGCTGCGGAGGGCGTCTGAGCCCGCTTGTCAGGCGACAGGGCCTCCGGTAGGGTGCATGCAGGTTGCTTCGCGCGTCCCTGGCCGCCCTGGAGTCGAGCGCAGCCCCGGCGCTCCGTTCACGGCCAAGCCCCTCCGGGCATCCCCTCGGACATGGCGCTCTATCCGCTGATCCGTCCCCTGCTGTTCCGCCTGCCGCCTGAACGCGCCCACGCGCTGACGTTCGCGGCGGTCGGGCTGTTGGGGCCGCTGCCGGGGTTTCTGCGGCTGGAGCAGGCCCTCTACCGGTTCGATCATCCCGCGCTGCACGTGCGGGTGTGGGGCCGGGAGCTGTCCAATCCGGTGGGGCTGGCCGCGGGACTGGACAAGGACGGCGCGCTGATCGAGCCCCTGCTGGCCCTCGGCTTCGGCCTGGTGGAGACGGGCACGGTGACCCCGCGCCCCCAGCCCGGTAATCCGCAGCCGCGCCTGTTCCGGCTGCCGGAAGACCGGGCCCTGGTGAACCGGATGGGGTTCAACAACCGGGGGGTGCTGCACCTGGTGCAGCGCCTGCGCCGGCCGCGTCGGATGGCGGGCCTCGTCGGCGCCAATCTGGGCAAGCAGCGCGAGACCCCGTTGGACGCGGCCGACGTGGATTACATGTCCTGCCTCCACGCCGTCTATCCCGTGGCCGACTACGTGGTGGTGAACTTGAGTTCGCCGAACACCCCCGGGTTGCGCAGCCTGCAAGCGCACGCGGCGCTGGAGCCGCTGATCAGGGAGCTGGCGGGGCAACGGCGGAAGCTGGCGGAAACCCACGGCCGGCAGGTGCCGCTGCTGGTGAAGGTGGCTCCCGACCTCTCCGAGGCCGAGCTGGACGCCATCGTGCAGGCCGCGCTCGACTATGGCGTCGATGGGTTGGTCGCAACCAACACCACGGTGCGCCGCGAGGGCCTGCTGAGTCCTCTCGCCAGGGAGAGCGGCGGATTGAGCGGCCGGCCGCTGCGCCCGCTGGCGCTGGCCGCGGTGGCCCGGCTGCACCGCGTCAGCGAGGGCCGGCTGCCCATCGTCGGCGTGGGCGGCATCTTCTCCGCCGACGATGCCTACGGCTTCATCCGGGCAGGAGCCACGCTGGTGCAGCTCTACACGGGCCTCGTCTATGAGGGCCCGGGGCTGGTGCTGCGCATCAAGCGCGGACTGGTGCGCCTGCTGGCGCGCGACGGCTTTCGCAGCGTCGCCGAGGCCGTGGGGACCGCCCCATGACCCGGGCAGCGCGTTGCCGGCCGGTCGCCCGGCGACGGCTCGCGGCCTGGCCGGCCTTGGCGGCCTGGCCGCTGGCCGCGGCTGGCCTGCTGCTCGCGGCGGCCACGCCCGCCGGGGGCCAGGGCATCGCGCTGCAACGGGCGATCCCCGCCGCGCGGCTCGATCGGCCGCTGCACGTGGTGCAGGCGCCCTGGGACCCGGCGGAGCTGCTGGTGGTCGAGCAGCCGGGGCGCATCCTGCGCTTCCGGCGCGACGGGGCAGACGTGGCGGGCGTGGTGTTGGATATCCGCGCCAGGGTCAGCACCGAGGGGTACGAGGAGGGGCTGCTCTCCGCGGCGTTCCACCCGCGCTTCGCGGAGAACGGCGCGCTGTACGTGTACTACTCGGCCGCGTGGCCCCGGCGTTCCGTGGTGGCCCGGTACCAGCTGACGCGGGGCGCCCGCGTCGCCGAGCCGGGCAGCGAGCGGGTGATCCTCGAGGTGCCGCAGCCCTACCGCAACCACAACGGCGGGCTGGTCGCGTTCGGCCCGGAGGGTTACCTGTACATCGGCCTGGGCGATGGCGGCAGCGCGGGCGATCCGCATGGCCATGGTCAGAACCGGAAGACGCTGCTCGGCTCGATCCTGCGCATCGACGTGGACCGCGCGGAGGCGGGCCGGCGGTACGCGATCCCGGCGGACAATCCCTTCGCGGCGAGCCGCGACGGCAGCCGCGGCGAAATCTGGGCCTATGGCCTGCGCAACCCCTGGCGCTTCAGCTTCGACCGCGCCACGGGCGACCTCTGGGTGGGCGACGTGGGCCAGGACGAGATCGAGGAGGTGGACCGGATCGTCAGGGGCGGCAACTACGGCTGGGCCATCATGGAAGGATCGCGCTGCTTCCGGCCCGCGCGCAATTGCCCCCGGGGAGGCCTCGCGCTGCCGATCACCGAGTACACCCACGGCGAGGGCAGCTCGATCACGGGCGGTTACGTCTACCGCGGCGCGGCGATCCCCGGGTTGCGGGGCCGCTACGTGTTCGGCGACTTCGGCAACGGCACGCTCTGGAGCATCCCCGCGCAGGCGCAAGGCGCGGCGCCGCCGGAGCCGCTGCTGAAGACCCAGCTCGCCCTCGCCTCGTTCGGGGAGGACGGCGCGGGCGAGCTGTATCTGGCGGACCTGCGCGGGGCCGTGTACCGCATCGTCCCGGCGCCGGCGCCCTGACCGCGCCGCGCTGGTAGTGGGTCAGTTTGGCGGGTGCCTGTGGGGACGCGAACAGCAGATTCCTCGCTTTCGCTCGTAATGACAAAGGGTTGTCATGTCGAGCACAGCGAGACATCTGCTGTCGGGATTCGAACTGACCCACTACCGCCGCGCAACGCCGGTTACGGACCGCCGCTCGCCGTTCACCCGCGCCATCAGGCCGAGCCATGCAGGAGTACATCGACTTCGCGGAGCATCTGGCGCGCGAGAGCGCCCGGCTGATCCTCCACCACTACGGCCGCCCCCTGGACGTCGAGCGCAAGCCGGATCAGTCTCCGGTGACCGTGGCGGACCGCGACGCGGAAGCCCTGATGCGGCGGCTGATCGCCCAGCGCTACCCTGACCATCAGGTGCTCGGCGAGGAGCAGGGCTTGAGCGGTCCCGAGCAGGCGGAGCGGCGCTGGATTCTCGACCCCATCGACGGCACCAAGAGCTTCATCCACGGCGTGCCGCTGTTCGGCACGCTGATCGCGCTGATGGAAGGCGAGGAGCCCGTGCTGGGGATCATCAACCTGCCGGCGCTCGGCGAGATCATGGTGGGCGCCCGGGGCCGGCCGACCACCGTCAACGGCAACCCGGTGCGGGTGCGGCCCACCCGGCGCCTCGACGAGGCCACCATGTGCATCACCGACAACCGCGAACTGCTCGAGCAGGGCTACGGGCCCGCCTACGAACGCATCCAGCGCCGGGTGCGCCTGCTGCGGGCCTGGGGCGATTGCTTCGGCCACTTCCTCGTCGCGGCCGGTCGGATCGAGATCATGTTCGATCCGATAATGAATCCCTGGGACGTGGCCGCGCTCAAGCCTTGTGTGCTGGGGGCGGGCGGGCGCCTGACCGACCGGGCGGGTAAGGCCGCGGGGCTGGGAGCGAGCGCCCTCTCCACCAACGGGTGGCTGCACGAAGAACTGCTGGCCCTGCTCGGTGGGGGAAACTAGACCGGGGGCCGCCGCGCCGCGCGCACCGACCGCGCTGCAGCGGGCGCTCCCGGGGGAGGGCGATGGGCGGGTTGCGGCCGCGCGCACGGAGCGTGCGACCCCGCTATGCCTACTGACCGGCGCTCGCGACGATGGCGACCTGCTCCCGGGCTTCCGCCCAGGGCGCGGGCTGTTCGAGCAGCTCGACCAGCTTGATCGAGCGCAGGAAGGTGAGCAGCTTGCGGTTGAGCATGTTCATGGGCTGCACGATGTTGCAGCTGCCCTGCAGCGAGCAGCCGAGATGTCCTTCGCGCACGCAATCGCAAAAGGCGAGCTGGCCTTCGATCATCTCGACGAACCGCGCAAAATCGATCTCGCGCAGGTCGCTGGCGAGCCGGTAGCCGCCGTGGGCACCCTGCTCGGACTTGACGACGCCCTGGCTGTTCAGGATGCGCAGCACGTGCGCCACCGGGTCGAACGGGGTGCCGTACGTCTCGCAGATCTCACGCACCGAGGTCAGGTCGCCCCGCGGTTTGCTGTGCATGTGCTTGAGGGCCACGAGGCCATACTCCACCTTCCGGTTCACCTTGAGCATCGGGGCCTCTTTTCGATCGAACGTGCGCGGAATGCGCCCCTGGGGGCTGAGCTGGGCGGTACAATCGGTTCCAGATGCAATGTGCCGGACAAATTGTTGGCGATCAAGCCATTATAAATAAGGCTAACAGAGTCTTACACAAAGCACAACCGCGCACGGGCCAGCAGCGCGGTACTTAGGCCGCCCCGCGGGGTCACGGTGTCCGTTCCCCGCTCTTGGAGTGGGGGCGGGAACGGAGAGGCCGCCAGGACTGCCGCCAGCGTTTCAGGCGAGCCGCTGGCGACCCAGACCCGCCGCCGGCCCGTGCCGATCGTTTCCGCTCCCGCCCGGGTTTGTGGAACGAGGTTGCGCGGGATAGAGTGAAGTCGGGTACGGGCGGCAGAGTCGGCCAGGTCGTCCTCAGTGCGGAACCCTCCCCGGCGGAAGCATGCCCCATCGCCTCATTGCCCTGCTGATTGCGGGAACTGTGCTGCTCGCGCCCAAGCTGGGCCACGATTCGCGGCCGTCCGGGTGGCGCCCCGCCCGGGCCGAGGCGCTCGAGCTGTGCGGCGAGGAGTCGCGCACGCTCATGAAGCAGGTGGGCATCACCGCGCGACAGATGCAGGAGCTGTGCGCGCTGGCCGAGCGGGCCAGCGCGCTGCTGACGCTGGAGTTCCGGCGGGCCGAGAACGAGATCGGCTACTGTCGGGTCACGTTGGCGCTGCGCAACAACTCGCTCGACTACCTCAACGCCCTGATCCTGACCACCGCGGACAGCCGCTTCGAGAACTTCCGCTTCGGGGATATCCTGCCCGGCAGCACCGGCTATACCTCGGCGAGCAGCAAGTTTCTGTTCGACTGCGATGAGCTGGGCAGGGTCAAGATCGTGTTCCTCTGGCCGGGCACGGTGCGGGTGGCGGATCGCACCCTGCAGGGGCGCCGGCTGGCCCAGTTCAAGCCGGCACTGTTGAGCGGCGTGCTGGCGTGGCACAATTGACGCCGGCAGCCGGAGGCATGGCCCGGGCCAGCGGGTGTGAAGCCGCCTGCGCGCCGCCCGGGACTGCCTCGGGCAGACTCGCCCGCGCCCGTGGCCTGCCGGGGCGCGAAACCCTGGTCACGGCGCACGGAGGCGTTGTGCTTGCATGGCTCAGGGCTGAGCCGCCCCCGACGTGCCCTTGCCAGCGAGGGAGAGCCGTGCCGTCCGCCTGCCGCCCCACCTGCCGCCGAGCTCGGCGCAGCCGCATCGGCGGCTGGATCGCGCCGCTGATGCTGGCCCTGATCTTGGCCGGCTGCGGCGGCGCCAATGACGAGCTGGCCCGCACGCGCCCCTCCCGCTACTCCGTCCGCAACGCCAGCTCCGATGCGGCGATCGCCACCGGCATCGGCTGCGACACGACCGAGCAGGCGGCGCTGGTCAGCGCCCGCAGGGTGGCCCACTACAATCTGCGCAGCGTCACGGGCGATTCCTCGTACCGGGTCGTCTTCCGCATCGTGCGGCAGGTGCCCTCTGCGGACCGCGTGTGCGTCGAGGTCGAGGCGCAAGCGGTGCGTTGACGCCGAGCGGCCTTCCGGGCTGCGCGGACGCAGGGATGACACGCTGCGCTCCCGCTCCGCGCGTGTCCAGCCGGCGCCGGGCGCCGGGCGGTGCCCCGGGGTTCACGCCGTCAGTGGAAGGAGAGCCGGCAGGGCAAGTCCAAAGTCGCCGCTTCCGTCCGGGATTGCGCGGCAGGTCAAGAGTGCAATTGCCCTGCAAAACCCCTCCCCCGGCCCCTCCCCGCCATTGCGGGGAGGGGTGGCCGAAGGCCGGGGTGGGG
>JACQKK010000168.1 GCA_016204605.1 Candidatus Lambdaproteobacteria bacterium | reverse complement strand
TGCCTGAGGAGCCCTGCGCAGCAGGGCGTCTCGAAGGCCGCGACCCCCACCGACGCGCCCTTCGAGACGCGCTTCGCGCTCCTCAGGGACGCGGAGTTTTCTTTCACGATTGAAGGCGAAATGGAATAAGAGTGCGTTGGCTTCTCTGCATACTCTGCGTCGTGGTTGAGTAAAGGGGGTGGTCAAGGGGCGAAGAGTGATGGCGACGAGGGAGACACGATGGCCAGCGACCTATCATTTCCGTTGCCGGCAGCCTGGATCGCGGCGGGCTGGGCGAATCGTCGTCGTGCAGCGACGCGGGCATGGCGTCGCCTTCGAGCTGAATGTGCCCGAGGAGCCCCTCGCGAGGATCGGCGTTAGTGTCGCGGCCTTACAAGCCGGAGGTCCCAGGGCCGATCCCTGCACCGCCCACTTGCAGATCAAGGGGTTACGGGCGAGGAAGGGCGTTTTCGGTCGTGATAGACGGTGTGGGAATCGCGCCGGGGGCGGAGGGGATGAGGTAAGGGTGAGAGAAAGCGGCGGCTGGCGGAGCGCCGCGCCCCATTTGGCGCCATGTCCCGCACCGGCGCGCTGACCCGGCTGGCGGCCTCGCCCATGATCATCAGATGGTGCACGATCCAGGTCTGGATCAACCGCTCCTGCTCGAAGGTGTCCTTTCCCCTGGCCGCGTAGAGTTCGACTTCCTGGATCGCATCCAGGATGTCCCGCAGGCGTTCCGGGTCATCCCTCATAGGGCGACGGCCTGCCGGAGAATCCGCTCCCGGAGGCGCGGCTTGATCCCCCGATCGCTCACCACATCGACCCTGCGCCCCAGCAACTCCTCGAGCTCCAGCAGGAGCGCCGCATGGTCGAGCAGGCTGCACTCGGGGCCAAGCTCGACCAGCAGGTCGATATCGCTGGCCGCGTCCGCCTCGCCCCGCGCCACCGAGCCGAACACCCGCACGTTGCGCGCGCCGTGACGGGCCGCGATGCGCAGAATCTCCTCCCGCTTCTCCTTCAGCAGCGCGTCGATCCCCATGCGAGCCTTCGGTTCGTCAGCCACTCGTCGAGCGTCGTATATCCCCGCCCCACCCCCACCCTACCACGCCGCACCTGCCCCGGCATCGCCGCCCCGCCTACGGGTTGATCCGCCAGAGGGCCATGGCGTGGTTGCCCGCCGAGTTCTTGCTTTCGCCAGCGACGACGAACCGGTCTTGACGCGTGACGTGAAACGCAATACGCTCTCCCCGTGATCCGGTCATTTCGCGATCGAGCCGCGCAGCCGTTGTTCAACGATCGGCCCGTGGCGCGCTTCCGGGCGATCGAGCGCGTCGTGCGGCGCAAGCTGATGATGCTGAACGCCGCAACTCGGCTCGACGACCTCCGCTCGCCGCCGGGAAACCGCCTCGAAGTCCTGCACGGGGACCGCGCGGGCCAGCACAGTATCCGGATCAACGAGCAGTGGCGGCTCTGCTTCGTATGGCGCGATGGCGACGCGTTCAGCGTGGAAATCGCCGACTACAATTGAGGGGCAACAGGATGCGCAGGACGAAACCGCTCGATCCGGTTCCCCCAGGCGAGATCCTGCGGGAAGAGTTCATGAAGCCGCACGGCGTGAGTCTCACCCGACTGGCCCGTGAGATCGGTGTGCCGCCCGGGCGCATCAGCCAGATCCTGCACGACCGCAGGGCCATCACAGCGGATACCGCGCTGCGGCTGGGCCGCTACTTCGGCACGTCGCCCCAGTTCTGGCTGGCCTTGCAGTCCGAGCATGACCTGCGCCGCGCCCTGCTCGCCGTGGGCGCGGAGGTCGAGTCCGGAATCAGGCCCCTGGCCGGGTGACCGGCCGCCCCGGCACCGCCGCCTCGCTTACGGGTTGATGCGCCAGAGGGCCATGGCGCGGGTTGACTCGCTTCCTCCTACGGCGTCCCAAGGTCTATCGTCGGCAGGGCGTCCCCCATCTCGCCGGGCGCGTCGCCCCGGGTGGCGGTGTCCCCAAGCCCGAGTTGGCCCGAGCCGCCATATCCCCAGCACTTCAGTGTGCCATTGTCGAGCCGAGCACATGCGAATTGGCCTCCTGCTGCGATGGCGGTCGCAGTCCGGCCGGTTCCAAGGTCGACCGCGGGCAGGCTGTCGCCCATCTCGTGGCCCGCAGCGGTGCTGTCACCGCGGCGAGTGGTGTTTCCCTGACCGAGCTGGCCCTCGGTGTTATTCCCCCAGCATTTGACCTGACCGTTATTCCGCAGCGCGCACGTGTACCATTTGCCGGCGGCAAGGGCGATGGCAGGGCTGCCTGTGCCCAGGTCCACCGCCGGCAGAGCATCGCCCATTTCCCCCGCCTGGTCACCGCGATATTGGATATCGCCCAGGCCGAGCTGGCCGTTGTCGTTGTTTCCCCAGCACTTGACCTGGCCGGTGTCCAGCAGCACGCAGGTGTGGTGGGAGCCCGCCGCGAGCGCGGTAGCAGTGCGGCCACTGCCCAGCGGCACCGCGGGCAGGCTGTCCCCCATCTCGCCGGAATTGTCGCCGCGCGAGTCGGTGTCTCCAAGCCCGAGCTGGCCGGAGCCGTTGTACCCCCAGCACTTCACCTGTCCGGTGTCCAGCAGCGCGCAGGAGTGGCCTTCACCAGCCGCAATGGCAACAGCGGTGCGGCCGGTACCCAAGTCCACTACGGACAGGTTGTCCCCCATTTCGCCCGGCTCGTCGCCACGGTGCTCCGTGTTCCCGATCCCGAGCTGGCCGTACATGTTGTACCCCCAGCACTTGACTTGGCCGGTGTCCAGCAGCGCGCAGGTGTAGTAGTTCCCTGCGACGAGGGCGATGGCGGTGCGCCCAGTGCCCAGCGATACGGTCGGCAGGTTATCGCCCATCTCGCCCGGATCGTCGCCGCGATCGGCGATACCGCCAAGGCCAAGCGCGCCCGCGTAGTTGTCCCCCCAGCACTTGACCTGGCCGGTGTCCAGCAGTGCGCAGTTGTTAAACCCGCCCGCGGCGATGTCGGTTGTGGTCCGGCCAGTACCGAGGTCCACGGCCAGAAGGCTGTTGCCCATTTCGCCTGGCCCGTCGCCACGGTTGGCGGTGTCTCCCTGGCCGAGGAGGCCTGCGTAATTGCTCCCCCAGCACTTGACCATGCCATCATCGCGCAGGGCGCAGGTGTGATCGAGGCCCGCTGCGATACGGTTACCGAACACCAAATCTACGGCGGGCAGGTTATCCCCCATCTCGTTCGGCTCGTCGCCGCGTCGCGTTGTGTCTCCGAGCCCGAGTGAGCCCGCGGCATTGAGGCCCCAGCACTTGAGCGTGCCGTTATCGAGCCGGGCGCATGTGTTCCAATACCCGGCGTCTATGACCATGGCGGTGCGGCCCGTGCCCAGGTCGACTGCCGGAAGGGCGTCGCCCATTTCGCCCCCGATGTCGCCGCGGTTGTCAGCGTGCCCCAGCCCGAGCTGGCCGTAGATGTTGGAACCCCAGCATTTGAGGGAGCCGTCATCCAGCAGCGCGCAGTTGGAAAATCCGCCCGACGATATGGCCACGGCAGTGCGCCCGCTACCCAAGTCGATCGGGGGCAGGGCATCGCCCATCTCGTGGCCCGCGGCGGTGCTGTCACCGCGGCGAGTGGTGTTACCCTGACCGAGTTGGCCCACGGTGTTATTACCCCAGCACTTCACGGTCCCATTGTCCAGCAGCGCGCACGTGTTATCTTCGCCTACCGCGACGGCGACGGCGGTGCGCCCAGTCCCCAGGTTGACGGCCGGCAGCGCATCGCCCATCTCGCCGGACTCGTTGCCGCGGTGCGCAGCGTCGCGCAGGCCGAGCTGCCCGTTGCCATTGTTCCCCCAGCACTTGAGAGAGCCATTGTCCAAGAGCGCGCAACTGTGCTCGCCCCCTGCCGCGATGGCCACCGCGGTGCGCCCTGTCCCCAGGTCGACGGACGGCAGGGTGTCGCCCATCTGGCCGGGCTGGTTGCCGCGGCGTGCAACATCCCCGAGCCCAAGCTGGCCGTACTCGTTGGTCCCCCAGCACTTCACGCTTCCGTCGTCGAGCAGGGCGCATGTGTGCACCCACCCCTTGCCGATGGCCCTGGCGGTGCGCCCAGTACCCAGGTCGACCGCGGGAAGACTGTCGCCCATTTCGCCCGGCACATCACCGCGTGCACTCGTGTCCCCGAGCCCAAGCTCGCCGGCCCCGTTTTTTCCCCAGCACTTGACCTGGCCGTTGTTGAGCAGGGCGCACGTGTGTTCAGTTCCTGCGTAGACGGCGATGGCGGTGCGACCTGTGCCGAGGTCCACGGCTGGCAGGTTGGCGCCCATCTCACCGGCGTTATCGCCTCGGTTTTCGGCGTCACCCAGGCCAAGCTGCCCGTAGCCATTGCTCCCCCAGCACTTCACTGGGCCGTTGCTTAGCACGGCGCAGGTGTGGTTGAGGCCCCCGGCCAGGGTGGGCGGGGCGGCCGGTCGGACCACCGCCTGTGCGCCGCTGGCGTAGTTGGGCACGGCGTCGTGGGCGAAAGCCGTGTAGTAGTACGTGGTGCCGTTGGTGAGGCCGGCGTCGACCAGGGACGCGGCCTGGCCCGGCGTCACGTTGGCGCCCGTGGTGCTCACGTCGGCGCCGTCGGCGATGGTGGCGGGGTAGCCAGTCTCCGAGCGGCGAAGCGTCACGCCGGTGAAGTCGGCGTCGGCGGGGTTGGTCCAGGCGAGCAGCACCTGGCCGTCCTCGCCGGTGGCGGTGAAGGCGGTGACGTTGGCGGGCGGCACGCCCACCGTGGTGAACGAGAAGAGGTAGGCCGTCGCCAGCGTGTTGCCGGCGGCGTCCTTGGCCGTGGTGGCGACGGTCACCGTGTAGGCCGTGCTCTCGGCCAGCACGCCGCTGGACGGCGTGAACGTCAGCGTCGTGGCGGTGCTCCAGCTCCACGTGCCGGCCACCGACGGCGCGATACTGCCCACGCCGCTCGCCGCCACGGAGGTGTCCATCGCCTCCGAGAACGTCACGGCGACGGCCGAGGCGAGCGGGACATCGGTCGCGCCGTTGCTCGGGCTGGTGCCGCCGACCGTCGGCGCGGTGAAGTCGCCGGTGGTGAAGCCGAAGCCGTAGGCGGCGGCGAGCGTGTTGAGGGCCGCGTCGCGCGCCGTCGTGGCGATGGTGACGGTGTAGGTCGTCTGCTCGGCGAAGGCGGACGTGGGTGCGAAGGCGAGCGTGGTGGCGCTCGACCAGCTCCACGTGCCCGCGACCGCGGGGGAGAGGCTGCCCACGGAGTCTGCCGCCACGGTGGTGTCCATGGCCTCGGAGAAGGTGACCGTCACCGTCAGGCTCAGTGGCTGGTTGGCGGCGCCATTCGCGGGGCTGGTGCCGCTCACCGTGGGCGCGGTGGTATCCGCCACGCTGAAGCTCAGCGCGTAGGGGCTCGCCAGCGTGTTGCCCGCCAGGTCCCGCGCGCCCGTGCCGATGGTGACGGTGTAGGTGGCGCCGTCGGCCGGCAGGGTGCCGTGGCCGATCGTCAGCACCGCGCCGCCGCCGGACCAGGCGTAGGTCGGCGCGGGTAGCGTGGTGCTGATGGCCGCCTGCGTGGCCGCCTGATCCATCGCCTCCGAGAACGTGATGACCACGTCCGCCGTCGTGGCCACGCCCGTGGCGCCGTTGGCAGGCGTGGTGCCGCTGACCGTCGGCGCGGTGAAGTCGCCGGTGGTGAAGCCGAAGCTGTAGGGTGCGGCGAGCGTGTTGAGGGCGCTGTCGCGCGCCGTCGTGGCGATGGTGACGGCGTAGGTCGTCTGCTCCGCGAACGTCGAGGTGGGCGCAAAGGTCAACGTGGTGGCGCTCGACCAGCTCCAGGTGCCCGCGACCGCGGGCGAAATGCTGCCCACGCTGCCGGCGGCCACCGAGGTGTCCATCGTCTCGGAGAAGGTCACGGTAACGACCTGGCTCAGCGTCACCCCGGTCGTGCTCGCGGCCGGGGTCGTCGTCGAGACCGTGGGCCGGGTGAAGTCGCCCGTCGTGAAGCCGAAGCCGTAGGGTGCGGCGAGGGCGTTCCCCGCGCTGTCCTTCGCCGCGGTGCCGATCGTTACCGTGTACGCCGTCTTCTCGGCGAAGGTCGCCGTGGGCGTGAAGGTGAGGGTGGTGCTGTTGAACCAGCTCCAGGTGCCGGAGACGGCGGGCGAGATGCTGCCCACGGTGCCGGCCGCCACGGCGGTGTCCATGGCCTCGGAGAAGGTGACCGCGATGGCCTGGCTGACCGCCTGGTTGGTCGCCCCGTCGGTGGGGCTGGTGCCCGCCACCGTGGGCATGATGGTATCCGCCACGCTGAAGCTCAGCGCGTAGGCGCTGGCCGGCGCGTTGCCGGCCAGGTCGCGCGCGCCGGTGCCGATGGTGACCGAGTAGCCGGCGCCGTCGGCCGCCAGGGTGCCGTGGCCGATCGTCAGCACCGCGCCGCCGCCGGACCAGGCGTAGGTCGGCGCGGGCAGCGTGGTGCTGATGGCCGCCTGCGTGGCCGCCTGATCCATCGCCTCCGAGAACGTGACCACCACGTTCGCCGTCGTGGCTACGCCCGTGGCGCCGCTGGCGGGGTTCGTGCCCGATACCGTCGGCGCGGTGAAGTCGCCCGTGGTGAAGCCGAAGCCGTAGGCGGCGGCGAGCGCGTTGCCGACCAGGTCGCGCGCGGCCGTGCCGATGGTCACGGAATAGGTCGTCTTCTCCGCGAAGGTCGCCGTGGGCGTGAAAGTCAGCGTGGTGCCGCTGAACCAGTTCCACGTGCCCGAGACCGCGGGGGAGATGCTTCCCACCGTCGCCGCCGTCACCGAGGTGTCCATCGCCTCGGAGAAGGTGACCGCCAGGGACTGGCTCACGGGCTGGCTGGTGGCGCCGTTGGCGGGGCTGGTGCCCGCCACCGTGGGCGGCGTCAGGTCGGCCGAGGTGAAGCTGAACGAGAAGGCGCCGGCGACCGGCACGCCCGTCGCATCGGCCGCGCCGGCCCCGACGGTCACTGTGTACGGGGTGTTCTCGGCGAAGGCGATGCCGTGGGAGATGGTGAGCGTGGTCGAGTCCGCGGACCAGGCGAAGGCGAGCGCCAGGCTCGGCGAGATCGAGACGGCCCCCTGCGTCTGGGCCTGGTTCATGGCCGTCGAGAACGTGATGATGACGGACGCGGCGAGCGCGACCCCGGTGGCGCCGTTACCGGGGCTGGTCGAAACGACGGCCGGGGCGCCGCCTGCCCCGACGGTCGCCGTGGTGAAGCTGAAGCTGTAGGCGGTCAGAAGCGCGTTGCCGGCCAGGTCGCGCGCACCGGTGGCGATGGTGACCGTATACGTGGTGCTGCCCGTCAACAGCGCCGACGGCGTGAAGGTGAGCGTGCTCCCGGACCAGGCGAAGCTCCCGACGACGCTCGGGCTGATGCCGAACGCGCCCTGGGTGGCGGTCTGGTTCATCGCCTCGGAAAAGGTGACCGATGCCGTCTGGCTGATCAGTTGCCCCGTCGCGCCGTTGGCTGGGCTCGTGGCGGCGACCGTGGGCCGCGTGAAGTCGCCGGTCGTGAAGGTAAACGCGTGGGGGGCCGCCAGCGTGTTCCCGGCCGGATCGCGCGCGGCCGTGCCGACGGTCACCGTGTAGGTCGTCTGATCGGCGAAGGTCGCCGAGGGCGTGAAGGTCAGCGTCGTGCCGCCGGACCAGCTCCAGGTGCCCGCGGCGGCCGGAGAGATGCCACCCACGCTGGCCGCGGCTACGGACGTGTCCATGGCCTCGGAGAAGGTGACCACGATGGCCTGGCTCGCCGGCTGGTTGATGGCTCCGCCGCTCGGGCTCGTGCCGCTCACGGTGGGCCGGGTGACGTCCGCCGTGGTGAAGCCGAAGCCGTATGCCGCCGCCAGCGAGTTGCCCGCCGGGTCCCGGGCCGTCGTGCCGATGGTGACGGTGTAGCTCGTCTTCTCCGCGAAGCTCGTCGCGGGCGCGAACGTCAGCGTGGTGGCGTTGCTCCACGTCCACGTGCCCAGCACGAACGGGGAGATGCTGCCCAGGCTGCCGGCGGCCACCGAGGTGTCCATCGCCTCGGTGAACACGACCGCGACGGTCTGGCTCAGCGGCTGCCCCGTCGCGCCGTCGGTCGGGCTGGTGCCCGAAACCGTGGGCGCGGTGAAGTCGCCGGTGGCGAAGCCGAAGCTGTAGATCGTGGCCAGGGTGTTGAGGGCCGCGTCGCGGGCCGTGGTTGCGACAGTGACCGTGTACGAGGTCTTCTCCGCAAAGGTCGTCGTGGGCGTGAAGGTCAGGGTGGTGGCATTGAACCAGCTCCACGTGCCCGAGACGAATGGCGAGATGCCGCCCACGCCGCTCGCCGCCTCCGTGGTATCCATCGCCTCGGAGAAGTTGACCGCGATGGACTGGCTCACCTGCTGGTTGATGGCGCCGTTGCCCGGGCTCGTACCCAGCACCGTCGGCCGCGTGAAGTCGCCCGTGGTGAAGCCGAACGTGTACGCGGCGGACAGCGTGTTGAGGGCCGCGTCGCGGGCGGTCGTCGCCACCGTCACCGTGTACGCCGTCTTCTCCGCAAAGCTTGCCGAGGGCGTGAAGGTCAGCGTGGTGCTGCTGCTCCAGCTCCAGGTGCCGGCGACCGAGGGCGCGGTCCCGCCCACGCTGCCCGCCGCCACGCCGGTGTCCATCGCCTCGGAGAACGTGACGGAGACGGCCTGGCTCACCGCTTGGCTTGTGGCGCCATTGGCAGGGGTAGTGGTCGAGACCGTGGGCCGGGTGAAGTCGCCCGTGGTGAAGCCGAAGCTGTACGCGGCGGCAATCGGGTTGAGGGCCGAATCACGTGCGGTCGTCGCAACCGTCACCGTGTACGCCGTCTTCTCTGCGAAGGTCGTCGCGGCCGTGAAGGTGAGCGTGGTCGCGCCGGACCAACTCCACGTGCCCGAGACGGCGGGCGCGATGCTGCCCACCGTGGCCGCGGCAACCGAAGTGTCCATCGCCTCGCTGAATATCACGGTGACGGTCTGGCTCAGGGTCACGCCGGTCGCGCTCGTGGCCGGGGTCGTGGTCAAGACTGTGGGCCGGGTGAAGTCGCCCGTCGTGAACCCGAAGCTGTACGGTGTGGCGAGGGCGTTGCCCCCGCTGTCCATCGCCGCCGTGGCGATGGTGACGGTGTAGGTGGTCTTCTCGGCGAACGTCGCAGTGGGCGTGAAGGTCAACGTGGTGCTGTTGAACCAGCTCCACGTGCCGGCGACTGCCGGGGCGATGCCGCCGATGGTGGCCGCCGCAACGGTGGTGTCCATCGGTTCGGAGAACGTGACGGCGATGGCCGAGGCGGTGGCCACGCCCGTCGCTCCTTCGGCGGGGCTGGTGCCGCCGATGGTGGGCGGCGTCACGTCCTGCGGCGTGGCGCTTGCGGTGGCGGGGGAGCTGTAGTTGGTCGGCACCTCGTCGCGGGCGAACGCGGCGTAATAGTAGAGGGTCAGATTCGTGAGCCCGGTATCCGTGTGGCTGGTGCCGCTGCCTTCGTAAACCACGGCCGCCCCATCGGTCGCCGACGTGGGAAAGGCGTCCGTGCGCCGCACGATCCTCGTGCTCGCGAAGTCCGCATCGCTGGGGTTGCTCCAGGCGAGCGTCAACTGCCCGTCGCCCGCCGTGGCCGTGAAGCCCGTCACCGGACCGGGCGGCGTAACGTCCGCCGGCGTCCCGCAGACCTCGTTCGAGAGCGGCCCTTCGCCGACCCCATTCACCCCGCGGACGCGGTAGCAATACGGCTGGCCGTTGGTGAGGCCGGTGTGGGTGTAGGGGCTCGTGGCGCCGGCGACCCTGGTGCTGGCGGT
>JACQKK010000163.1 GCA_016204605.1 Candidatus Lambdaproteobacteria bacterium | reverse complement strand
CTCGAGCGCGGCATCCTCGATACCGACCCGTTCATCGAGCTGGATCAGGAAGGCGTGGGCGCGCTGGTCAAGTGGGCCGTCGAGCAGGGGCGCGAGGTCAACCCGGAGCTCAAGATCGGCATCTGCGGCGAGCACGGCGGCGAGGCCTACTCGGTGCGCTTCTTCGCCCAGGCGGGGCTCGACTACGTGAGCTGCTCGCCCTTCCGCGTGCCGATCGCCCGGCTCGCCGCGGCCCAGGCCGCGATCATCGCCGACGAGGGCTAGGGACGCGTCATGGAGAGCCTCAGCCTCGCCGTGCGGTTCGCCTTCGGGCAGCCGCCCGCGGTCTATCTCGCCTGGAATCCCTGGCACCTGCTGCTGGTGCTGCTGATGCTCGCGCTGCTGGCGGCCCTGGGGGCCCATCACCTGCTCGGAGACGCGGTCGGCTTCTATCGGGTGGGGGGGCGGCCCGCCGCGGGCATCGCGGTGCCGAGCCTGATCGTGCTGCTGGTCTCCGTGCCGCTGCTGGTGGCGGCGTATCTGACCGGCACCCAGGCGGAGCCGCTCGCCCAGGCGGCGTTGCGCCCGGCCGACGCGCAGGCCAACCGGCAACTGGGCGGCCTGCTGCTGGCCCCCGTGCTGAAGGCCGACGAGGAGGCGCGACCGCTGACGCGGGGGCAGATGGAGGCGGCCCTCAAGGCCGCCAGCGATACCGGCCTGCGCGAGGCGTATCGGGCCGCGCTCGCTGCGGCGGAGCCGCCCTCCCCAGCCACGGGTCCGAGTAAGCCCGCCACCACGGCCGGCGAGACCAGGCCCGCGGAGGGTGCCAACCCGGCGCCCGGTCCCGCGCCGGCCGCCCCCGCTGCAGCCCCTGCCGCGCCGGGCGCCAAGCCCCAGGGCAGCGGCCCCGGCAACCCCACGCCGGCCGTGCTTGGGTCGCTGCCGCTGCCGGAACGGGTGGCGCTGCACTGGCTGACCGTCGCCGGACAGACCTGGCCCGAGAGCTTGCCCGTGCTGCCCGGCCAGACGGTGACCCAGAAGTCGTTCGTGCTGCCGGAGCTGCTGACGGCCCTGCTGCATGAGGCCAAGGGCGAGGAGCCTCGCCCGCGCGCCGAGTGGGAGCGGGTCGCGGGGCGCGCCTTCGTCCGCTCCGCGCTGCTGCCCGACACCACCCGCTGGATCGAACGGGCGGCGGTCGGCCTGCTGGTCGCCCTGCTGCTGTTCGACGGCATCTTCTTCCTCGCCGTGCGCGCGCTCCGGCGCTGGGCAGAGCGGCGGGCAGGACGGGGCGGCGCCGGTGCCGGTGCCGGCTGAATCCTGTTCCAGAGCAACCGGAGAACCCTCCCGGACCGTCAGGGGCTGGGCCCCCCCTCCCGGAACGGGGGTGACGCGAGGCGTTGTGGACGTCCCGACCTACGATTCCAGCACGATCCGGGGCTTGACGGCGGCGCGGTGGGGCCGCCGCACCTTCGGCACCGGGAGGGGGGCGGGCTCCGGCTCGAACGGCGGCTGCATGAACAGCCCCGCCCGGCGCTCCAGCTCCTGCGCGACGCGCAGCGGATAGGGTCGCAGGTCGGCCACGGCGGCCGGGCGCAGGCGCGGAGCCGACGGCGGCTGGGACGGCTCGGGATAGGCGTAGCCCTCGGCGTACCACTCTGCCCGGGCGCTCAGCTCCATGCGGTACGCGGCCGTCTGCCGGCGCTGCCGGCTCCAGGGCTCGCCGCCCCGCAGGCGCCGCAGGCGCCGGATCAGCCATTCCACCTGATAGCCTGAGATCGACATGGCCCCTCTGGCCTCTTCAGCCCTTGCGGCTCACGAGCATGCCGCGCACGTCTTCCAGTCCCGACAGGTCGTTCAGCTTGGCCGCCAGCCGGAGCGCTGCGTCCGAAGGAATGGTCTTGATGACCTCGCCCGTCCGGGTATCGGTGATGTGGACGTAAAGGCGGTTGGCCTCCTGGCTCACGCCGAACACGATCCCCTTGAACTGCATGTGCTTGTGGATCGTCCGGTTGACCGCCTCCATCGAGCGGTTGAGCATCGCCAGCGCCTCTCGCTGGATACTGGCGGCATCGATGGGGTGGAACGGGTCCAGGTTCGCCCGGATGCGCTGATTGCTCTGCACCAGCAGATCCGGATTGAGGATGGGCGGCGTGTGGAACGGCACCGGCCTGCCCCCGACGCCGGTGGGCTTGGGCAACCGCGCGCTGCGCGGGTTGATCTGGGATATCTTCGCGTCCATCGCTCTCCTTTCCGCCGCGCTGCGGCGGCAGCTCTCACTTCTTGACGTTCACGTTGCGTCCCGTGTTGCGGGTGCCCTCCAGGTAACGCCGCAGGTGCTGCTCCTGATCGAAGGCGACGAGCTCTTTGCGCAGCCGCGACTGCTCGCGGCCGATGCGGGCCTGCATGGCCTGCTCGTTCTCGAGGATCGCCTCGACCAGCCGCACCACCTCCCTCTGCCAGCGTTCCGCCTGCTCAGGGGCCACGTCGGCCAGCTCCGGGGCCAGGCTGCGATCGACGGCGTCGATCTCGGCCAGCAGCTCTCCCTTCCGCGCGAGCAGCCCGTCCAGGGCGTCCAGCTCGGGCAGCAGCAGCCCGCGCTGCGAGAGGGCGAACAGTTCCCGCAGCAGCGCGACCTTGCGCGCCATCCGCTCCGCCGGGTCGCCGCCGGCGCGGCCGGTCTCACTTGCCAATGCAGAACTCCGCGAAGATGCGGT
>JACQKK010000173.1 GCA_016204605.1 Candidatus Lambdaproteobacteria bacterium | reverse complement strand
GCGGCGCTGGGCAAGCACGTCATGGTGCGCTGCAACCTGACGGTGATCCTGGCCAATCCCAGCTACGGCGATCTGCCCGAGTTCTATCGCCGGCATTTCGTGCACGTCGTCTCGTCGTTGCCGTACTACGAGGCGGGGTTCACCGACCGGCAGCGCGGCGCGGGCGTGTTCGAGCGCTCCATCCGGGCGCTCAAGCTGCTCAACGCGGTGGGCTACGGCCGGCCGGGCAGCGGGCTGCTGCTGGACCTTGTCTACAATCCGGCCGGCGCCTTCCTGCCGGCGCCGCAGGCCGGCCTGGAGGCCGACTTCAAGCGGGAGTTGCGCCGGCGCTTCGAGATCGAGTTCAACCGGCTGTACGCCATCACCAACATGCCGATCTCGCGCTTCCTCGATTACCTGCGGGCCAGCGGCAACCTGCAGGGCTACATGGAGCGGCTGGTGGCGGCGTTCAACCCGGTGGCGGCCCAGGGCGTGATGTGCCGCAGCCTGCTCTCCGTGGGCTGGGACGGCAACCTCTACGACTGCGATTTCAACCAGATGCTGGACCTGCCCGTCGAGACGCGCGGCTCGCTGCACATCCGCGACTTCGACCTCGACGCGCTCAGCCGGCGCGCCATCGTGCTCGGCCAGCACTGCTACGGCTGCACCGCCGGCGCGGGCTCCAGTTGCGGCGGCGAGATCGCCTGAGTCCGCTTGCACGCCGGCGCGCCCGCTGGCGGCCTCACCCTCCCTGACCCTCCGCGTCCCCACCCTGCCCTGCGGGCACCCCTCCCCACCAGGTGGGGAGGGGCAGCGGTGGGGACGCTGCAGCCGCGCCAGCGGCGAGGGTGAGGCCGCCGCGAAACCTCACCCACCCCGACCCTTCCTCTCCTGGGGGAAAGGGAGGGAGCACCCGATCGGCCCCCCGCGCGGGATGCCATCACCCCCCCCCCCCCGGTGGGGAGGGGCAGGGGTGGGGACGCTGCGGTCGCGCAGCGGCGGGGGCGAGGCCGCCCCGCTCCCCGGCGTGATTGACGGCTCCCTGCCGTTGTGGTTCCCTGCATGGGTCGATTGGCGCGGGCGCGGGTGGCCCGCCGGCAGGCATCGCTCGCCGGTCGCCGGCACGAGAAGCGGTGGAAACGGATCAGCAAATCGAGGAGGAAGGAGAGGTCATGTTCGAAGCCGGCAGCATGTCATTCGTGTTTCTGCTCTTCGGCCTCGCCGTCGTGACGGCCGCAGTGACCGTCTGGGCGCTGGTGACGTTCTTCACGCGCGGCCAGCAGCACTGAGCCGGCGCGGGGCGCATCCCCGGCGCCCCCGATCCGCTCCCCCCGCCCCGGGCGCGGCTCCACACGGCGCCTCCCGGCGCCCGGCGGGCCGTCGCTCATTCCTCCCGCAGCACGTCGAGCGGCTTCTTGGCCAGGATATCGTAGCTGCTGGCCAGCCCGGCCACGGTGACGAGCACCACGGCCGCCGCCCACACGCCGAGGTAGGGCGGCAGCGTCAGGCGCCAGCGGCCCTCCAGCACCAGCGTCACCAGGCCCCAGGAGAGCACGCCCGCGCCGGCGGCCCCGAGCAGCCCCGCGAGCGTGCCGAGCAGCACGTATTCGGTCGAGAGGATGCGGGCCACGGCGCCGCGGGTGGCGCCGAGCGTCTTGAGCAGCACGGCTTCGCGGACGCGCTGGTACTTGGTCACGGCGATGGCGCCCACCAGGATCACCACCCCCACGGCGATGCTGAAGCCCGCCATGAACTGGATCACCAGCGTGATGCGGTCCAGGATGCCCTGGATCAGCCGCAGGATGTAGGCGGCGTCGAACACGGTGACGTTGGGCAGCTTGAGGATCACCTCGCGCTGCAGGCGCAGCCGGGCGCTCTCGTCGTCCACGTGCACGGCGGCGGCGAACATCTGCGGGGCCTCCTCGAGCGCCCCCGGCAGGAACACGAACGAGAACATCCCGCTGCGCCGGCCGCCGAGCTCCACCTTGCGGATGCTGGTGATGGTGGCCGTCACCGCCACCCCCTGCACGTCGAAGGTGACCGTATCGCCCAGGCCCATGCCGATCTCGCGCGCCCACCAGTCCAGCACCGAGACCTGGGCGCCGCGCACGGCGGGATCGGGGGCGAACCGTCCCTCCAGCACCTCCTCGCCGGGATCGAGCCGGGCGCGATAGGTCAGCGCATACTCGAAGCCGAGGACGCGCCGCCGGTGGTCGTTGCCGGCCGCATCCAGCCGGAAGCGCTCGCCGTTGAGCGCCCGCACCCGCGCGCGCACCACCGGGATCAGCTCGGGCGCGGGCAGCCCCGCCGCCGCGACCGACTGGCGGAACGGCTCGCGCTGGGCGCTCTGGATATCGATGAAGAACAGGTTCGGCTGCTCCGGCCCGCCCCCCGCGGAGACCTGGCTCACGAGATTCTGCTGGATCAGGATCACGGAGAGCACCAGCAGCACCCCCACCCCCAGCGCGACCGTCACCCCGGTGGCATGGTTGCCCGGGCGGTACAGCGAGGTCAGCCCCTGCCGCCACACGAACGCCCTGGGCTTCGGCAGGCGCTTGATCAGCGCCAGCAGCAGCCAGGTGGCGAGCGCGAGCACGATCACCGTGCCGGTCAGCACCGCCAGGAAAATCCCGGCCACCCGCAGGTTGGCCGCCTGCCAGAGGGCCAGCAGGGCCACCAGCACGAGGGCCGGGCCGCCGTTGAGCACGAGCGTCCACAGCCGCGCGCCGCGCCGGGCCTCGGGCTCCACCATCCGCCGGAACACCCGCGCGGGCGGCACGCGGCGCACCTCCAGCAGGGGCGGCAGTGCGAACCAGACCGTGGTCAGCGTGCCCAGCACGATACCCTCCGCCATGGCGCGCCAGGGGATGGCGAACCGGAAGCCGGTGGGCAGGAATTCCTGCAGGAGCACCGGCAGGAACCCTTGCAGCGCCAGCCCGAGCAGGGCGCCCGCCACGGAGCCCGCCAGCCCCAGCAGCAGCGTCTGGACGAGGTAGACGGCGAGGATCTGGTTCGAGGTGGCCCCCAGGCACTTCAGCACCGCCAGCGCATCGAGCTTCTGGCTGATGAACACCCGCACCGCGCCGATCACGCTCACCCCGCCCAGCAGCAGCGCCACCAGCCCCACCAGGTTCAGGTAGCGCGTGAGCTGGCCGAGGAAGCGCTGCACGCGCGGCTGGGCCTCGTCGTAGGCATCGATGCTGGCCAGCCGCTGGGGCAGCTCCGCCTCCAGCTCCATGGCCACCACGCGCGGATCGAGCCCGGCGGGCAGCTTGACCAGCGCGCGGTAGCGCACGCGGCTGCCGGGGCCGATCAGCCCCGTGGCGACACCGGCCGCCGTGCTCATCAGCACCCGCGGGCCGAGCCGCAGGATCTGCACGGTGCTGTCGGGCTCCTTGAGCAGCTCCCCCGCGACGCGGAAGGTGTGGGTGCCGATGCGCAGCGCAGCGCCCACCTGCACCCCGAGCAGCGCCAGCAGCGTCGGCTCCACCAGCACGCCGTCGTCGCGCCAGAAGTCGGCGAGCGGTTGCGCGGGCCGCGTCAGCACGTCGCCGTAAAAGGGATAGCCCGCTCCCACGGCGCGGGCCTCGACCAGGCGCACCTGCCCCGTGGCGGGTACGAGCACCATCGTGACGAACTCCTCGGAGGTCGTCACGCGCGCACCGCGGGCACGCAGCCGCTCCAGCGCCTGCTGCTCCTCGGGGGTGAACGGGCGGTTGCTGCGCAGGGCCAGGTCGGCGGCCATCAGGTTGCGCGCCTCGCGGCGGATGGCGCGCTCGAGGTTCTCGCCGAAGCTCTTCACGGCCACCAGGCCGGCCACGCCGAGGCCGATGCAGAGCGCGAACAGCAGCAGCCGGCGCGGCCCCGCCCGCAGCTCGCGCCAGACCATCGCCAGCACGAAGCCCCTCATCGGAGCGCCCTGGCCCTGGCCGGCTGCGGCGGCTGGGCCGTGTCCTCGGCCACCTTGCCGTCGAGCAGCCGCACGGTGCGCTCGGCCGCGCCCGCGATCTCCGGATCGTGGGTTACGAGCACGAGGGTGGCCTGCTGCTCGCGGTGCAGCGCCCGCAGCAGCTCGATGATCTGGCCGCCGGTGGCGGAATCCAGGTTGCCGGTGGGCTCATCGGCCAGCAGCACCGGCGGGCGGCAGGCGAACGCCCGGGCGATCGCCACCCGCTGCTGCTCGCCGCCGGAAAGCTGCGCTGGATAGTGCCCCCCGCGCGACTGGAGTCCGACGGCTGCCAGCAGCTCGCGCGCGCGCGCGCCGGCGCCGGCGCGACCCTGGATCTCGAGGGGAACCTGCACGTTCTCGAGCGCGGTCAGGGTGGGGATGAGCTGGTAGGACTGGAACACGAAGCCGATGTTGACGCCGCGGAAGCGCGCCAGCTCGTCCTCGTTCATGCGCGTGATCACGCGGTCGTTGATGCGGATTTCGCCGCCGCTGGGGGCATCGAGCCCCGCCATCAACCCGAGCAGGGTGGATTTGCCGCTGCCCGAGGGGCCCATCACGGCCACGAACTGGCCGCGCGGAATATGGAGCGAGACCGGGTGCAGGATGGTGAGCGTGCGCCCGCCGATGAAGACGCTCTTGCGCAGCTTGTCGAGGAAGATCATGGAAACGGGGAACCCTTCTCCTCCCTCATGCGGTGCGCGCGTGGCGTTCCTGCTCCCTGCCGGCCGCCGCCGCGACCGCGGAGCCCGCGCCCCTCATCGCCGCGCCCCTCACCCTCGCGTGGGCCTGCGCCTCCCCAAAAGCATACCCGCGGGCGGCCGACCCGGCAAGGCGCCCGGGGTCGCTGGCCGGACTGGGGCGCGCGGCACTCGGCCAGGGCAAGTCCAAAGTCGTCCGTCACTTCATGCCGTCTGTGGGCGTCAGGGTCGCGGCGATGGCCTGCGGAGCGCTGCCCAGCGCCCTCCCTCCCCGGAGTGGATCGCTGTGGCGTC
>JACQKK010000164.1 GCA_016204605.1 Candidatus Lambdaproteobacteria bacterium | reverse complement strand
GCCCAGGGCTTCCACGACGAGGTGCTGCGCGAGTACGAGTTCGCGCTCCAGCAGGGCACGCCCGTCGTCGAGCCGGAGGGCTTCTTCCTCTCCCCCGCCGAGCTCAAGGCGCGGCTGGCGCTCTTCTACGCCCCGGAGCTGGGCGAGCTGCGCCTCGAGGGCGGCGCGGAGACGCTGGTCTGCCCGTTCGCCGACAACCTCGGCCTGCGCATGCTGGCGCCCGAGGCGCGCAACGCCCATGCCCGGCTGAGCGCCGTGGTCGAGGCCCTGGCGGCCTGGCGCGCCGGGGGGGCGCGGGTGTTCCTCGCGGCCCGCAGCGAGACCGGCGCCGAGCGCCTGCGCCACCTGCTGGCCGAGTTCGAGCTGGGCTCGGCGCTGGAGCCGGCCGCGCCCGGGCGCTTCCTCGGCACGGGCATCGAGGCGGCCGGGATCGAGCCCGCCTCAGGCCGCGCCGCCCCGATCGGCGCGGCGGCGGCCACGGGCGACCTCTCCCCCTTGCCCCCTCTCCAAGAATTGGAGCGGGGGGAATTTCATGCCGCGGATATCGTCGTGCTCTCGTCCACGCCGCGCCACGGCTTCCGGGTGGTGGACGGGGAGGGGCGCACGCGCTTCGCGCTCGTCACCGAGGAGGAGATGCTGGGCGAGAAGGCGCGCCCGCGCCGGATCGAGACGTCGAAGCTGGCCCACTTCATCGGCTCCCTGGGCGAGCTCAAGCCGGGCGACCCGGTGGTGCACGTCGAGTACGGCATCGGCCGCTACGAGGGGCTGCGCCACCTGACCGTGGGCGCGGAGCAGGGCGACTTCCTCGTGCTGCACTACGCGGGCGAGGACAAGGTCTACATCCCCGTCCACAAGCTGAACCTGGTGCAGAAGTTCACCGGCATCGAGGGCGCCACCCCCGCCCTGAACCGGCTGGGGGACGCCGCCTGGCAGCGCTCGAAGGCCAAGGCGCGCCGCCTGATCGAGGACATGGCCGAGGAGCTGGTGCGCACCCAGGCCGCCCGCAAGGCGCGCCAGGGCCACGCCTACGACCCCCACGAGGCCATGCTGACCGAGTTCGAGGAGGCGTTCCCGTTCCAGGAGACCGACGACCAGGCCCGCGCCATCGCCGAAGTGCTGGCCGACATGGCCCAGCCGGCGCCGATGGACCGGCTGGTCTGCGGCGACGTGGGGTTCGGCAAGACGGAGGTGGCCATGCGCGCCGCCTACCTGGCCGCCCTCGATGGCCGGCAGGTGCTGGTGCTCGTCCCCACCACCATCCTCGCCCAGCAGCACTTCGAGACCTTCACCACCCGCTTCACCGGCTTCCCCGTGACGGTCGACGTGCTCAGCCGCTTCCGCAAGCCGCAGGAGCAGAAGGCCGTGGTGCGCGCCTTCGCCGAGGGCAAGCTCGATATTCTGATCGGCACCCATCGCCTGCTCTCGAAGGACGTGCAGCCCAAGAACCTGGGGTTGCTGGTGATCGACGAGGAGCAGCGCTTCGGCGTGGCCCACAAGGAGAAGATCAAGCAGCTCAAGGCGCAGGTCGAGGTGCTCACGCTCAGCGCCACGCCCATCCCGCGCACGCTGCACATGTCGCTGCTGGGCGTGCGCGACCTCTCGATCATCAACACGCCGCCCATGGACCGCCTGGCCGTACGCACGCGCGTGGCCAAGTCCACCGACTACATCATCAGGGAGGCGGTCTCGCGGGAGGTCCGGCGCGGCGGGCAGGTGTTCTTCGTCCACAACCGCGTCGAGACCATCCATGCCGTGGGCGAGTACCTGCGCGCGCTGATGCCCGAGGTGCGCATCGCCATCGCCCACGGCCAGATGAGTGAGAAGCTGCTGGAGGAGGTGATGCTGGCCTTCGTCCACGGGCGGGTCGATCTGCTGCTCTGCACCTCGATCGTGGAATCCGGCCTCGACATCGCCCGCGCCAACACCATGATCGTCAACAACGCCGACTTCTACGGCCTCGCCCAGCTTTACCAGCTACGCGGGCGCGTCGGCCGCAGCAACGTGCAGGCCTATGCCTTCCTCTTGGTCTCGCCCGAGAAGGTGCTCACCGAGCTGGCGCAGAAGCGGCTCACGCTATTGCAGGAACTCAACGACCTCGGCTCGGGCTTCCGCATCGCCTCGCAGGACCTGGAGATCCGCGGCGCCGGCAACCTGCTGGGCCGGGAGCAGTCGGGCCACATCAACGCCATCGGCCTGGAGCTCTACACCGCGATGGTCGAGGAGGCCGTGGCCCGGCTCAAGGGCGAGGAGCCGCCCGCCGAGGCGCCCGAGTGCCGCATCGAGCTCGGCTTCCCCTACCTCCTGCCCGAGGGGTACATCGAGAGCACCCAGCAGCGGCTCGACCTCTACAAGCGCCTGGCCCAGGTGCAGACGGACGAGGAGGCGTGGGAGATGCGGCAACTGCTGGAGGATCGCTACGGCCACCTGCCGCCCGAGGTGGTCAACCTGTTCGAGATGCTCCGCATCCGCCTCGCCGCCCGCGCCCTCGGCCTCTC
>JACQKK010000166.1 GCA_016204605.1 Candidatus Lambdaproteobacteria bacterium | reverse complement strand
TGACCGACGCGGGGGGCCAGGCGGCCCTCCAGGCGGACGCGCTCGGCTGGAGCCCGCGCAGCCCGCTCTGCCGCTGGGAATACCTGAGTGCGGACCTGGCCCACGCCATCTGCCGCGTGCGCAGCGACCGCGCCAGCCGGACCGCGCGGGGGCTGCCCGCGCTGCCCGATGGCGACCTGCCGCGCTCCCTCGCGGGCGCGGCGCGGGGCGATGGGATGGCCGGCGCGGCCGATGGTGCAAGCGGCACGGCCGGGGCCACCCCCTGCCGGCTTTACTGCCGCATCCCCGAGCGCCGCGGAGGGCAGGGCCCCGAGCAGGTGGAGCTGCTGCCGCTCGATCCGGCGACGTTCCTGGCGGAGGTGCAGCGGCGGGTGCACCAGCGCCTCGGCGCCGAGGGCGTGCGGCTGTTCGCGCTCCTGATGGCGCGGCTGCATGGCAGCCGGCCGGCGGAGGTCGTCGACCTCGAGCCGGGCGTGCTCCTCGGCCAGGCCGCAGAGCCGGGAGAGCCGGCCCGCGCGGCCCGCGTGCGCGCGCGCAAGCTTTCCCGGCTGCTCGACCTGCTGGCGGAGATCGAGCTGCGCCGCGTGCTGACGCAAGGCGGCAGGAGCCGGCTCGAAGAGTCGCACTTCCTCACCGTGCTCTCCCGCGCCGGCGAGCTCGCCCCCACCGATTCGCCGCAAGCCGCGGCGGGCCGGGCTTCGGGCGAAGTGAGCCGGGCGCGGCTGATGGTGGACCCCTGCTTCTACGACGGCGGCTGCGCCAGCCTCGGGCAGCCCTATGCGCGCCTGCCGGAGCGGCTGCTGCGGCTGCCGAGCGGGGAGCACCCTCTGGCGGTCGGCCTCTACGTCCACCTGCGGGCGGCCTGGGCGCGCGTGCCGGCGGGCGAGCCGGTGGCGGTCACGTGCCACGCCGGTCAACTGCTGCACGAGGCGGGATTCAGGCTCGGCGAGACCACCCGCTATCGCATGGTGGAGGCGCTCAAGCGCGAGCTGGCCGCCCTGCAGGAGCTGGGCTTCCTGCGGCGCTGGCGCATCGAGCGCAGCCCCGCGCGGGACGTGCTCGACGATACCTACCGGCTCGACGCACCCGCGGCCGTGGCGCCTTCGGCCGGTGGCTCAGCGCCGGCCGAGGCCGTGCCCCGCCCCTTCGCGCCGCTGGACGCACCGGCGGCGCAGCGGGTTGCAGGCTGAAGATCGGGACCTGGGCGGGAACCTCCCGGAGGGGAGGCCGCTCACGGACGAGTGTGTCTCGCCCAGGTCCTATCCCGTTCGCACCCTCCACCCCCGGCCCCGACCCGCGATGCCCGCCCCCGCGACTCCCGTGGCGTTGGTGACCGGCGGCGCCCGGGGCATCGGGTTCGCCATCGCCTCGGCCCTGGCGGAGTCCGGCGCCCACGTCTACCTGGCTGACCTCGGTCGGGCGGGCGCCTCGGTGGCGGCGGTGCCCTACCCCCTCTCGGACGCGGCGACGCTGCGCCGTGCCGTGGCCGGGCTCGCGGGGCGCCATCCGGGCCGGGTGGACGCCCTGCCCTGCGACGTGCGCGAGCCGGGCGACGTGGAGGCGGCGATCGCGACCATCGAGGCGCACCACTCGGGTGTGGACATCCTCGTCAACAACGCCGGCGTGTTCGTCCTCAAGCCCGTGCCGGAGATGAGCCTCGCCGAGTGGGACATCCAGTTCGCCGTGATCGTGCGCGGCGCGTTCCTCACCGCCCGGCGCGCGCTGCCGGGCATGGTGCGGCGCGGCTGGGGACGCATCGTCAACGTCGCCTCCGTGGCCGGCCACCGGGCCATCGGCACCGGTGCGGCCTACACGGCGGCCAAGCACGCCCTGGTCGGCTTCACGCGGGCGCTGGCCATGGAGGCGGCCGGCCACGGCGTGACCGTCAATGCCGTGTGCCCGGGCACCGTCGCCACGGAGCTCGTCGCCGGGACGGGTCGCGCCCTCGGCTGGTCGCCCGAGGAGACGCTGCGGCGCTTCTCCGAGCGCCACCTCACCGGCGCGCCCGTCGCGCCGGAGGACGTCGCGGCGGCCGTGCGCTGGCTGGCCTCGCCCGAGGCGGCGCGCATCACCGGCGCCTCGCTGCTGGTGGACGATGGCTGGCATGTGCAGTAGCCGCGCGGCGGCTCATGCCGGTTTGAGACCTTGCAAAAGTCTCCCTGCGGCTGCTGCGAGGCAGCGCGGCCTCTCAAGAAACTGCCCGAGTCTTGGGCGTGTCTCGCGGGTTTGCGATCATGCTCCGGAGCCGTTCGCCCTCCACCCATGTGCGGGAGGGCCGGGGTGGGTGACGTCGCCGCGCGCATCCCGGCCGCGCTTGACAAGCGGCGGCGCATGGCGCAGGTTCGGTGCGATAGCGACAAGGGGAGCTCCGTAGGGGGCTGAGATTCCATCGGCGGTGCGCCAGCGGGCGGCTGCGACATGGTGACCCTTTGAACCTGATCCGGGTAATGCCGGCGGAGGGATAGGAGCCGTTGCGGTGCCACCGTTCAGTGCAGCGGTTCGGCGCCGATCATCCGTCATATCCGCACAGTCCGCGCATCGTCCCGGGTCTCCATGCCTGCGCAAGGAGATTCCGATGCTGTCCGAATCGAAGCTTCCCCAGATCACGGTCACCACGGGGCCCTTGCCCGCCTCGCGCAAGGTTTACGTGGCCGGCCACCTGCACCCGGAGTTGCGCGTGCCGCTGCGGGAGATCGCGGTGCACCCCTCGGCCCAGGAGCCCCCGCAGCGGGTGTACGACCCCTCCGGGCCGTACACCGACCCAGCCGCGCGCATCGATATCCAGGCCGGGCTGCCCCGCCTGCGCGACCCCTGGATCCGGGCGCGCGGCGACGTGGAAACCGTCGCTGCGCGCGCGGTGCGTCCCGAGGACAACGGCTTCGCCAGCGGCGAGCGGCTGGTGGCCCCCTTCCCCGTCGCGCCGCGGCCCCTGCGGTCGCGGGGCGGAGCGGCGGCCACCCAGCTCGCCTATGCGCGGGCGGGCATCGTCACGCCCGAGATGGAGTACATCGCCATTCGCGAGAACCTGGGCCGGGAGCGTGCGGCGGCGGGGGCGGGGCAGGACGGCGAGTCGTTCGGCGCCAGCCTCCCGCGTTACGTGACGCCGGAGTTCGTGCGTGACGAAGTGGCGCGGGGTCGCGCGATCATCCCCAGCAACATCAACCACCCCGAGCTGGAGCCGATGGTGATCGGGCGCAACTTCCTGGTGAAGATCAACGCCAACATCGGCAACTCGGCGGTCACATCCTCGGTGGCGGAGGAGGTGGACAAGATGGTGTGGGCGATCCGCTGGGGCGCCGATACGGTGATGGACCTCTCGACCGGGCGCAACATCCACAACATCCGAGAGTGGATCCTGCGCAACTCCCCCGTGCCGATCGGCACCGTGCCGATCTACCAGGCCCTCGAGAAAGTGGACGGCGTGGCCGAGGCGCTGACCTGGGAGATCTACAAGGAGACGCTGATCGAGCAGTGCGAGCAGGGGGTGGACTACTTCACCATCCACGCCGGCGTGCGCCTGCCGTTCGTCCCGCTCACGGCGCGGCGCGTGACCGGCATCGTCAGCCGCGGCGGCTCGATCATGGCCAAGTGGTGCCTGGCCCACCACCAGGAGAGCTTCCTCTACACCCGCTTCGAGGACATCTGCGAGATCATGCGCGCCTACGACGTGAGCTTCTCCCTCGGGGACGGGCTGCGGCCGGGCTCCATCGCCGATGCCAACGACGAGGCCCAGTTCGCAGAGCTGGAGACCCTGGGCGAGCTGACCCGGGTGGCCTGGAAACACGGCGTGCAGGTGATGATCGAGGGCCCCGGCCACGTGCCCATGCACAAGATCAAGCTCAACATGGACAAGCAGCTCGCCGCCTGCGGCGAGGCGCCCTTCTACACGCTGGGGCCGCTCACCACCGACATCGCGCCAGGCTACGACCACATCACCAGCGGCATCGGGGCGGCCATGATCGGCTGGTTCGGCTGCGCCATGCTCTGCTACGTCACCCCCAAGGAGCACCTGGGGCTGCCCGACCGCAACGACGTCAAGACCGGCGTGATCACCTACAAGATCGCCGCCCACGCCGCCGACCTCGCCAAGGGCCACCCCGGCGCCCAGGAGCGCGACGACGCCCTCAGCCGCGCCCGCTTCGAGTTCCGCTGGGAGGATCAGTTCAACCTCTCGCTCGATCCCGACACCGCGCGCGCCTTCCACGACCAGACGCTGCCCAAGGAGGCCCACAAGGTGGCCCACTTCTGCTCCATGTGCGGCCCCAAGTTCTGCGCCATGAAGATCACCCAGGAGGTGCGCGACTACGCCCAGCAGGGCATGGCCCAGATGTCCCAGGCCTTCCGCGAGGGCGGCGGCGAACTCTACCGCTCCGCCGAGGCCCTCGCCGCCTCGAACCGGGCGCTGGGCGGGAAGTAGCGCAGGCGGGACCTCTCCCCCATCGCTACCGTGGCTTCCCCCGCTCCGACTTGGAGGGGGGAAAGGCCGCTGTTCCGCCCGGGGGTGATTTGGGCTTCGTCTCGCTCCTGGGAGAGAAGGCCGGGGAGGGTGAAATTCCACCTCCGGATCATAGCGCGTGGTAACGCGCGTCCCAGTAGATCAGCGCACGTCCCGTGCCGAGGTGGATGGCCTCGACCGCGCCGAGGAAGAGCTCGTGGTCGCCCGCCGGGAGCACCTGCCGCGTGCTGCACTCTAGGCTGGCCAGCGTGCCCGCAAGGATGGGGTGGCCGGCGCCGCTCTCGCGGAACGCCACGCCGCGGAAGCGGTCGTCCTCCAGTTGCGCGAATTGCTCGGAGAGCGCCTCCTGCCCCGCCGCCAGGATGTTGGCGACGAACCCCCGCGCCTCGCGGAAGGCCGCGATGCTGTTGGAATCCAGCCGCAGGCAGAACAGCACCAGGGGCGGCTCCAGGGAGACGGAGACCAGGGAAGTGGCGGTGAAGCCGGCCAACTGTCCGGCCGGCGTCCGCGTCGTGATCACGCTCACCCCGGAGCCGAGGCGGCGCATGGCCTGCTTGTACAGCTCGGGCGTCATGGCCTCGTCGGGAGGCTGCTCTGGAGCGGTGTGGGGAGGCGCCCGGCCCGTTTCCCCTGGGCGCGACCGGTCGCCGGCGAGCACGAGGCCCCACCATAGCGTGCCCAGGAGCCCCTGCCAATGGGGGCGCCGCGCGATCGATGCGTGGGGCGTGCGGAACGCGTGACCCCACGGCGCCGCCCCCAGGGGCGTGCGCTCCGGCGGCGGCCGATGCGATGCGCCTGCATGGATGCGGCGTCCGTTCGCACCGCCGTACATCCGCGAGAGGCCCCGCGCCGAGTCCGCCCCGAGCGGGCCGAAGGGCGCGGACCGACAACACGTCGCCGTGCCCCGCAGGCGAGACTCCGCACCCGATTTCAACCTGACCCAGCAGCGAGTCGCGCGCCGACTTTCCTCCCGGGAACGCATCTGCTAAAGGATTCGTTGATCCTCCCCGGAGCGCACGGCACACATAGCCTGCCGTCGCACCCGGGCAGGACGCACAGACTGGGGAGACATGCGGGCTGCACCGGGCGCGGCACCCGCCGGGGGGAACGTCAACCGACGGCGACGGGAGCCAAGCCTATGCAACGCGCCATCCGACATCTGGTCGCCCAGAAGGGCAAATCCCCGATCGTGATGGTCACCTGCTACGACGCCACCATGGCTCGCCTGGTGGACGAGGCCGTGGATTGCCTGCTGGTGGGCGATTCGCTGGGGATGGTCATCCAGGGCGATGAGAGCACGCTCGCCGTCACCCTCGACCAGGTGGTGTACCACACCCGGATGGTGGCCCGCGGCTCGACGCACGCGGTGGTGATCGCCGACCTGCCGTTCATGAGCTACCAGCCCTCGGTCGAAGAGGCCGTGCGCTCCGCCGGGCGCTGCCTCAAGGAAGGGCTGGCCCATGGGGTGAAGGTGGAGGGCGGCACGCCCGTGCTGCCCCAGGTGCGGGCGCTGGTGGGCTACGGCATCCCTGTGGTGGGCCACCTGGGCGTCACCCCGCAATCGATCCACGCCCTGGGCGGCTACGGCAAGAAGGGCAAGACCGAGGCCGAGGCGGCGCGGCTGATGGAGGAATCGCTCGCCCTGCAGGAGGCCGGGGCCTCGATGCTGGTGCTGGAGAACGTCCCCCACGAGCTGGCCAAATCGATCACGGCGCGGCTGGACATCCTCACCATCGGCATCGGCGCCGGCCCCCATTGCGATGGCCAGGTGCAGGTGTTCCACGACCTGTTCGGGCTCATGCCCGACTACACTCCCCGCCACGCCAAGCGCTACACGGAGGCGGGGCGCACCATCCAGCAGGCCATCCGCCAATACGCCGAGGAAGTGCGCGCCGGCACCTTCATCTCGAAGTGAGGGCGGCCGCAACCCCGACGGCCCGGCGGCAAACGTCGATTGGCATCGAGCGAACCCGGGTGGGCGGGGCACCCGCCTACCCCTGAAGCCCCGCCAGGGCGGCGAGCAGGGCGGGGTCGCGCCGCAGGAACGCCCGCAGCAGGTCGCGGAACACGTCGCGGTGGGGCTGGGCGGCGAGCGACCGCCGGCCCTCCTCCGCCCGCTCCGCGGGCAGGCGCGCGCCCATCAGGGCGATCACCTCCGCGAGCGTGTCGTTGTCGAACTCCGGGTGGCCCTGCAGCCCCAGCACGTCGGTGCCCAGCGCGAACAGCTCGATCGGGGTGCGGGCGGAAGAGGCCAGCACGATCGCGCCGGGGGGTGGCGGCGCCACGATGTCCATGTGCGTTTCCAGGATGCGCAAGGGGGCGGGGGCCCGCTCCAGCCCGGGCACCTGCCGGCCGGCCGAGGTCAGGTGCACCTCCCGCAGCCCCAGCTCCCACCCCAGCGGATTGGCCACCACGCCGCCGCCGAGCGCCGCCGCCACGCACTGGCTGCCGAAGCACACCCCCAGCAGCGGAACACGGGCGCGGTGCACCGCGCCCAGCCCCTCGATCAGGCGCAGGATCCATGGCTCGCAGTCGTAGGCCGCGCGGGTGCTGCCGGTGACGAGATAGCCCGCGTAACGGGCCGGGTCGCGCGGCAGCCACTCCTCCCGCGCGTCCAGCACGTCCCAGGTCTGCCCGGGCTCGGCCAGCAGCGCGGTGAACATCGCGCCGAAGTCCCCCAGCCTGCGGCGCGCGCCGGGCACCGCCGAGCCGCACTGGATCACCGCGAATCGCATGGAGGCTCCGCTCCGGGGGGTGAGCCTGGTCGGGAGCAGCACCGGCGGATGGGCCCGCCCGGCGTTCCGGCCGGCGGACCGCGCCGCCGGATCGTTTCCACGATAGACGGGCTTTGCCGCTGCGACAACCCGGCGGCTGCCCGACGCCGTCACGGAGCCTTCCTTCGGGTGCCCACCGTGCGCGCACACCCGCGGCGACTTCATTGATTTGCCGCGCGAAAGACCCTATAACGAATAGGGTAATTTTTGCCGGTGCGGGCGCGGATGCGGTAGGATGGGGCATTCCGAGGCGAAGAGCCGCAACTCCTGCGGCGCGGCGAGCGGTGGCCATGAGAATCTCGAAGACGTACACGTTCATCGTTGCGCGGAATTTTGGCCACCCGCTCACGTTGAGCCTCTCGGCGTGGCGGGTTCACGGTCTGCTGGTGGTGGGCGGGCTGGCGCTGGCGGCGATGGCCGCGCTCAGCGCGCTGTACCTGATCCGGTTCCCGCACTGGCAGCGGATGGAGCGCGAGCGGCGCCAGCTCGAACGGGAACGCGATGCGCTGATGGAGCAGATCGCCGCGGCCAATCAGGACGCCTATGACGAGAAGCTGAACCCGGTGGCCCACGCGACGCTCCCGGCGGAGGCGCAGGCGGCCGGAGCGGAGCTGGCGGCGCGGGCGGGCGACGACGACCGGTACTCGCCGCCGGTGCGCATCTACCAGGTGATCACGCGCATCGACCCCCGCTCCGTGACCGTGGCCTTCCGCATGGTCGGCCAGATCGACGATGCGCGAAACCGGGGCGGCTACCTGTTCGCGATTTTCGAGAACCAGGAGCAGGCGCCGCCCGCGTATGTGCCCACCCCGAGCGTACGGGTGAACGGGGAAGGGTTTCCGCAGGCCTACAAGCTCGGCATCCGCTTTCCGCGCCTGCGCGGGGCCACGACGTACCAGCGCTCGATCCGGCGCGACTCGGCGGAGGAGACGTTCACCCATGTGACGTTGTACCTGTTTTCGTTGCGGGGCGGCCTGCTGCTCAAGGAGCGGTTCGAGATGGACAAGGCCGCGTTCTCCAAGCCGGGTCCCGTGGTGCAGACGCACCGCGAAGCGAGCGCGTGAGCGACCGGCCCGCGCATCATCACCAGGGAGGCGCAGTGTTCGGCAAGAAGACCGAAGAGGCGGCGGTGCCCATCCCCTCCGTGTCGGAGGTGGGGTTGCTGGGGGTGGATTCGCGCTTCGAGGGCACCATCCGCTTCAAGGGCACCCTGCGCATCGATGGCACGGTCACCGGCACCATCCGTTCGAAGGAGAACGGCACGGTGCTCATCATCAACCAGAACGCCGTGGTCAAGGGCGATATCGTCGCCGATGCCGTGCTCATCAGCGGCCGGGTCGAAGGCAACGTCAAGGCCGAGGAGCGCGTGGAGGTGTTCCGCACCGGCATCCTGCGCGGCGATTTGTACACCGGCACGGTGATGATCGAGGGCGGCGCCGAGTTCCAGGGCGAGTGCCACATGATCCGCGACCTCGATGCGGAGCAGCGCCGGCGGCTGATGGAGCCCCGCTTCGGCGTGGAGCCCGCGGCCGGGGGCGCCCCCGCGGCCCGCATGGCCAACGGCGGCACGGCCAACGGCGGCACGGCCAACAGCAGCACTGCGCAGCGCTCCGCGCCGGGCGCCTGAGCGGCGGCGCGCCTCCCCACCGATCGGCCCTCGCCGCCTGGTGGAGAAGCCACCGCTTGCGGGCCGATCGGTGGGGACGCGGCACACGGATGTGACGCCCCGAGGCAACCCCAGGTTCCAGGGATGAACCGATGAACACCTCCCGCCTGCACTTGACGCAAGTCCTGCCCTGGGTGCTTGCTGCGGCGCTCCAGCCGATCGGCTCCGTTCCGCTGCATGCTCAGCCCGCGAAGGTCGCCGAGATCACCGGCATCGAGCTCAGGCGCGAGGGTAACGCGCTGCAAGTGCACTTCCTGCTCACGGGCCGCACGCAGGCTGAGGTGGTGGAAAACGTCGCCCGCGGCGTGCTGGTGGTGAAGTTCCGCAGGACCCGCCCGGCGCTCTCCGACGACCGTCGTGAGCTGGCCTTCAACGACCGGCAGTTGCTCGGCGTCGCCTTCGAGGAGGTGGACGAGGACACCACCTGGGCCAAACTGCGCCTGCGGGTGACCGCCCTCCAGGTCGAGCTGTTGCCGAAGGCGCCGCCCAACCGGGTGGTGCTCGCGCTGCGACCGGCCCCGCCGACGCCCTGGGCGGAGGTGAGCGCCGTGCGGCTGGGGGCCTACCGCGGCGGCGGGCGCCTCGTCATCCAGCTCAACCGCCTGCCGCGCTACGAGAGCCGGATCGAGGGCGACCGGTTCCTGCTGCGCCTGCGGGATGCGCGGCCGGCCCAAGGCCTGCGCGCGGCGGGTACGGCGCGGTCGCTGGCGCTCGGCGCCATCGAGCGCGAGGGCGAGGATACGCTGCTGCGGTTGGAGCTGCGCGAGCCGGGGTTGCAGGCGGCGCCCCAGGCGCTCACCGATCCGCCGCGCCTGGTGTTCACCTTCCAGCCCGGGCCGGCCGCGGTGGCGCGCGCCGGGCCGGCCGCGCCGCCCCAGCCCGCCGCCACCGCGCCGGAGCCGCCGCCCCCCCCTTTGGGTCGGCGCCCCGAGCCGCTCGAGGAGCTGCTGAACGCGGAGCCCAACCTGGCGGTCAAGGCCAACTACATCCTCGCCGAGCGGGAGTTCCGGGCGGGGAACTTCGCGCAGGCGGCGGAAATCTTCATGCGGGTGTTCAACGCCTCGCCCGGGCGCAAGCTCGGCATCCGGGCGCTCTTCCGCGCCGCGGATGCGCAGTACGAGGTGCTCACGGCGGCAGGGGCCCCCAACTTCCACGAGGTGATCGGGAACTATCAGGCGGCGGTGCGGGCGGCCGAAGCCGCCGCATACGATTCCGACCTGATCCCGCGCGCGTTCTACCAGATCGGCCGCAGCTACCAGAAGATGGGGTTCAACTTCGAGGCCAACGTGCACTATGAGATCCTCGAGGAGCGCTACCCCGAGAATGTCCCCTACACGCCCGATTCCCACTACTACCGGGGCGTGGCGCTCGTGGACCTGAACCGGCTCAACGAGGGGATCGAGGCCTTCCGCAAGTTCGTGGCGCTGCGCGGCGATCAGGCGCTCGAAGGGCCGGCCTTCTACCACGTGGGCGATGCGCTCTACCAGCAGAAGCAGTACGCGGAGGCCCGCCACGAGTTCGACGCCGGCCGCCGCATCAGCCCGGAGTACGCGGTCGATTTCCCGCTGCTGCTGTTCCACATGGGCGAAACCTACTACGAGAACGCCGATATCGAGTCGGCCCGGGCGATCTACCGCACGCTGCTCGACCGATACCCCGACCGCCCGTTCGCGAAGCTGGTGGCGCTGCGGGTGGGCGACATGCTGCGCCAGGAAGGCAAGGAGCAGGAGGCCCTGCGCGACTACGAGCGCACGCTCGTCGGCGCCCCGCCCGAGATCCGCGTGCGCGGCAAGCTGCGCATCGCCGACATCCATGCCAACCGCCCCATCGACGATTACGGGCGCGCGCTTAAGCTCTACGACGAGGTGATCGACGACCCCGATACGGGCACGCTGCTGCCCCAGGCGCTGCTGCGCAAAGCGCTCACCCAGACGCTGCACCACCAGAGCGCCGACGCCATCCTCACCTTCGAGCGACTGGCGCGGGACTTCCCCGCGAGCCCGCTGGTGCGCCCCAACATCATCGACGCCAACATCGCCGAGAACCTGAAGGAGCTCGTCGGCAGCGCCTTCGCCAGGCGCGCGTACTGGGACGTGGCGAAGGTCTACACGGCATACAAAGATCGCTACTTCCCGCAGTTCCGCTTCAAATTCACGCTGTTCCAGGTGGCCGCCTCCTACCACCGGCTCGGCCTGTACGACGACGCCATCGCGCTCTACGACCAGCTCACCGCCGAGCCGGCGGGCGCGCTCGGCCCGCTGATCGCCCTCCGGCGCGCGCAGGCCTATATCGAGAAGGACAACCTCGGCAAGGCGGAGGAGGCGCTGCTGCGGTTCATCCAGGAGCACAAGGACAACCCCTACCGCACCGATGCCCGGCTCGAGCTGGGCAGGATGTACTTCCTCGGCCGCCGCTACAACGACGCCCTCAACGCCTATCGCATCCTCGTGCAGGAGTTCGAGCGCGGCCAGGCCCCGGAGCTGAACGAGGCCATTGCGGATGTCTCCTACCGGCTGGGCATGGTGCACAAGGAGCTGGGCCAGGCCAAGGACGCGGGCGAGGCCTTCAAGAAGGCCGTGGAGAACTTCCACTACCCGATCGAGGGCGCGGGGGTGCCCGATTTCGTCATTGCCGCGCAGTTCTTCTACGGCGATGCCCTGTTCGATCTGGGCGACGACGAAGGCGCCGTCGCCGCGTACGAGGAATCGATCCGGCGCTATCCCAATCACGAGCGGGCGCCCTGGGCGCGCTACCAGATCGGGCTGATCTACCGCCGCACCGGCCAGGAGCAAAAGGCGCTCGAAATCTTCAACGGCCTGGTGGACCTGGCCAAGAGCCGCCCCGGCGAGCTCTGGGAAGCCCTGGCCCGCGAGAACCAGAAGGACCTCGTCAACCTGCTCCAATACCGCGAGTACCTGAAGCAATGAGCCGAGCCGCGAACCGTGCGCGCGCCCGCACCGCCTCCGGCGCCGGGCGCGCCCAGCCCAAGCCCAGGCCCCACCGCGCCGCGGCAGCTTCGCGCGCCGCGGCGCCGGAGCGGGCGACCGGGGCGGACGCCGCGCTCCAGGCCCGCGCCGGTGCGGGGCTGGTGGCCCGGATCGAGGCCCTCGAGATGGAGCTGGCGCAGAAGGACGTGCTGCTGCACCAGGGCTTCGGGCAGTTCATCCACGCCGCCGAGAATCTGCGGGAGTCCCACAAGCTGCTCCAGCAGAAGGTGGCCAGCCTGAACCTGGAGCTGGACGAGAAGAACCGGGAGCTCGAACGCAACCTGACCGAGAAGGAAAAGGTCAAGGCGTACCTCTCCAACATCTTCGAGAGCCTGGCCATCGGCGTGCTGGTGACGGACTTGCAGGGCGCCATCACGTCGGTGAACCGGGCCGGCACGGGCCTGCTCGGCGCCAGCGCCGAGGCGCTGATCGGGCAGCCGGTCAACGGGCTGCTCCATGCCGCTGTGCTCCCGGCCAACGTGCCGGCTGCCGGCGGAGCCCCGGGCGCGGAGCCCGACGAGCCGCTCACCTACACCCGGGGCGGCGAAACGCTGCGGCTGCAGGTGTCGAGCTCGCCCATGCACGGCGAGGGGCGGCCGCTCGGCTACATCCTCAACGTGCAGGACGTGACGCTGCTCAAGCGGCTCGAGGAGCACGCCGCGCGGCGCAACCGGCTCACGGCCATGGGCGAGATGGCGGCCAACATCGCCCACGAGATCCGCAACCCGCTGGGGAGCATCGAGCTGTTCGCCTCGCTGGTGCGCAAGGGGCTGCCTGTCGCGGATGAGAAGGTGGTGTTGATGGATCACATCTTCTCGGCCGTGCAGAGCATGAACCACATCATCTCGAACCTGCTCCAGTACACCAAGCCCCGCCCGGTCAGCCGCAAGGCGCTGGAGCTGAACGCGCTGCTGCGCGATGGCGCGGAGTTCTCGGGCTACCTGGCCCGCCACAACGGCATCGGCATGGCCCTCAAGCTCAAGGCCAGGCGCAGCGCCATTCGCGGTGATGGCGAGCTGCTGAAGCAGGTGTTCCACAACCTGTTCCTCAACGCCGTGCAGGCGATGCCCGATGGGGGCACGCTCACCATCGCCTCGCGCTGCCTGAGCCTGAGCGATCCCAAGCTGCTGGCGCGCTTCGGCGATCTGCCGCCCGGCGCCCGCGGCCGGGAGGTGATCGAGGTACGGCTGAGCGATACGGGCGTGGGCATGCCGGCCGACGTGCGCCGGCAGATCTTCGACCCCTTCTTCACCACCAAGTCGCGCGGCACCGGCCTGGGGCTGGCGATCGTCCACAGCATCCTCGACTCGCACCAGGCCACCATCGATGTCGAGAGCCGCGTGGGCCAAGGCACCACCTTCACCTTGATGTTTCCCCTGATGACGGAGCCGGGCACCGCCGCGCGGGCCCAGCGCGGCAAAGCGGGGTAGGGAGCCCCGCCGCCTTTTCCCCGCACGCATGGAAGCTCGAGCAGAGCCCCAAAGGAGAGTCATGGTGCAGCAGCCGATCCTGATCGTGGACGACGAAGTGGAAATGCGGATCGCCATGTCGGAGACCCTCAAGCACGTGGGGTATCCTGTGGAGACCTCCCACAACGCCATCGACGCGCTCAACAAGTTCAAGAAGGGCAACTACGCCATGGTCATCACCGACATGACCATGCCCAAGCGCAGCGGCGTCGAGCTGCTGAAGGACCTCAAGGCGCTCCGGCCCGAGGTGCCGGTGCTGATGGTGACGGCCTACGGCACCATCGAGACGGCCGTCGAGGCCATGAAGCACGGCGCCTTCGATTACATCCTCAAGCCCTTCAAGTTCGACGTGTTCACGTTCGTGGTCGAGCGGGCGCTGACCATGGCCGAGGAGCGCAGGCACGCCGCCCCGCCCAAGTCGGCCGAGCCGGCCGCCGCGGGCGCCATGGCCGCCGCGGGCGAAGCCCCCGTGCCCGAGAAGGAGATCATCACCGCCGATCCCGCCATGCAGCAGTTGCTGGGCGTGTCCCAGAACATCGCCCGCAGCAAGGCCACCGTGCTCGTGCAGAGCGAGAGCGGCACGGGCAAGGAGCTGCTGGCGCGCTACATCCACGCCCACTCGGAGCGCGCGGACGGGCCGTTCGTCGCCATCAACTGCGCCGCCCTGCCCGATACGCTGCTCGAGAGCGAGCTGTTCGGCTACCGCAAGGGCTCCTTCACCGGCGCGGTGCAGGATCACAAGGGACGCTTCGAGCAGGCCAACGGCGGCACGCTGCTGCTCGACGAGATCAGCGAGATGGCCCTGCCGCTCCAGGCCAAGCTGTTGCGCGTCTTGCAGGAGCAGGAGGTGGACCGCATCGGCGGCAAGGACCCCATCCGCGTGGACGTGCGCGTGGTCGCCACGACCAACCGCGACCTGTTCAAGCGCGTCGAGCAGGGGCAGTTCCGGGAAGACCTCTACTTCCGCCTGAACGTGATCCCGCTGGTGATTCCGCCGCTGCGCGACCGCAAAGGGGATATCCCGCTGCTGGCCAACTACTTCGTCAACAAGCACGCCCGCCGCAACGCCCGCAAGCCGGCCGCCATCGGCGCCCCGGCCATGGAGGTGCTCTGCCACTACAACTGGCGCGGCAACGTGCGCGAGCTCGAGAACGTGATGGAGCGCGCGCTGCTGCTCTGCGACGCCAAGGCCATCGAGCCCCAGCACCTGCTGATGGGCGGCGGTGCGGGCGCGCTCTCCCAACCGCGCCCCGAGCCCGCGCGCACCATGCCGGCCACCACGGCCGCCGCCGCGACCCCCAGGGCCGCGAGCGCGGCGGGCTCGGCCACGGTGGGCGGCCTCGGCATCCAGGTGGGCATGTCCATGCGCGAGGTCGAGAAGAAGCTGATCTTCGAGACCCTGCGCAAGACCGGCGGCAACCGCACCCAGGCCGCCAAGATGCTCTCCATCAGCATCCGCACCCTGCGCAACAAGCTCAACGAGTACGCCGCCGAAGGCGAGCAGTTCGACTTGGACCTGAAGGATTGAAGCTACCGAAAAAGAACAGTCTTGCCGAGTGCATGTTATGGAGAGGGAACAAAGGATTCGAGACCCGGTGCATGGGCTGATCGTGTTCTCGCCTAAGAGCATCGTCGACGCATTGGCATGGGACCTGTTAAATTGCGTCGAATTTCAAAGGCTCCGAAGGATAAAGCAACTCGGGTTTTCAGAACTTGTGTACCCCGGAGCGACGCATACGCGGTTCTCCCATAGTGTTGGGGTGTTCCATACAGCTCGACAGTTGGCGCAAATTATAAAGCACAAACGTCCTGAACACTTTAACGAAAATGCCGCAAACGTCGCGATTTGTTCCGCGCTTCTCCACGACATCGGCCACGGTCCATTTAGCCACACATTTGAAGGAGTGATGAATTCGTGTGGAATTTCTAAGTCACACGAGGACTGGACGATCGAGATTATTGAAGGTGATACGGAAGTTGGAAAATTGCTGGCTGCCGCGACAGATAAGATAGAGGACGTTAAATCACGGACTTCATCGCTCCTTAAACAGGAACCTACTGACATCTATTCGGCAATTGTACATAGCCAATTCGACGCTGACCGTCTCGATTACCTGCGTCGCGACAAACAGATGACTGGCACAGAACATGGCGGATTCGATTGGAGTTGGCTGTTGAATAATTTGGAAATCGAGAAGCTACAACTGGCGTCTGATGCCGGACCAGATGAATTCATACCTGTCGACGGTCTCATTCTTGGTGCGAAAAGCTTGCAGGCGGCAGAAGCGTACTTGTTGGTCCGTTTTCATCTATACACGCAGGTGTATTATCATAAAACGACTCGCGCCGCCGAGAAGATGCTAGGGAGACTGCTGTCATTAGTCGCGGAACTTATGCGAAATGGAAAAGAAGGAGATGTCGGGTTGCCAAATTCGAGTCCACTTTTTGCGTTCTTCTCGAAGGATGGCGCAACGTTATCCAATTACTTGCAACTAGATGATTCGAGTATCTGGGGCGGATTGCCGCTAATGAGAGATGCGCCAAATGAAGTTGTTCAAGAGTTATCCAGTCGATTGTTAACACGCAAATTGTATAAGTGTGTCGATGTTGGTGAGAAATTGAGTGGTCATGAGCTCGTATCATTCAAGAGTAAATTGTCGCAAGCGAAGAAGGAAGGTCAACTATCTGACGTTGATGTCTTGATTGACGGCCCAAATATCTCTCCATATAAAGCGGAAGACTATGAAAGCAGACATGCGCTCAATAATGTTATGATTAGATCATCCGATGGAGGCCGGTTTGGTGATGTGTCCGAATATTCGGCCGTAGTCGAAGCGCTAAAGATTAGGAGATTCTATCGGGTGTACGTAAGAAACGAGACCGTACACACCGCTGTCGAGAAACTGCTGATGGAGGTTGCCCGATGACCGAACTTGCAAATCACGTAGCTGAGTTAGTAAAACTGAATGGCGGATCAATCATAGGAAAAACGCGCCTCCAAAAGACTGTGTTCCTGTTGGAACGTCTAGATTTAGGGTTCGGATTTGAGTTTGATTACCACAATTTCGGGCCATTCAGCGTACAACTTGCAAATTCTGCGGACGATGCAGAACAGCTTCTATTGATCCAGGGCACGGAAAAACCTGGGTTCCATGAAATTCCATATACAACCTTCAGCATTTTGGGGGACTTTCCGGAACCAAAGGGAAATGAAAATTCTAGGCGCAAGGACGCGTTGGCGATAATGGAAAAGTATTCGGCATTGGTGTTAGAACTCGCGGCGACGGCGGAGTACCTGCGAATCAACGGCTATCGGGAAGATTATTGGGATGAGTTGCGGAGACGAAAGCCGCTAAAAGCAACAAGTGAGAGAATCAATTTGGCTAAGAGGCTTCTAGACGATCTTGGATTGTTGGGAAATTAGACAGGTACGCCGCCGAAGGCGAGCAGTTCGACCTGGACCTGAAGGATTGACGATGACCGACCAACCTCAGCCGCGCCCGCCGGAGCGGGCCGGCATGGACCCCGATATCGGCGCCACGCTGCGCCATTGGTTGACGCAGCTCGTGACGCTGCTCGTGGCGCTGGCGACCCTGGTGGCGTTGCGCGGTTCCCTTGCGCCGGGCGGACCGCTGGTCCCGCTCGCGCTGGCGGTGGCCGGCGGCGTCACGCTCTGGCGGCTGTTCCGGCGGTACCCCCGCAACGAGACCCGCCGTTCGCCGCTGTTCCGCGTCGCCGTCGGGCTGGCCCTGGGCGTGACGCTCGGCTGCGTGATGGCGCTCCTCATCGCCTGGCGCGGCGGCGGCGCGGGAGGGTGAGGTCGCGGGAGTGTCGCCCATCGTGCCGCTATGGCATAGTCGGGGCAGAAAGGCGGGACTCGCCCGGTCCAGCCGCTCTCTTTCCAATCGTTGGCGAGGGGGCCGGGCGCCAGGGCGCAGCCCAGCCCGTGAATGAGGACCCGCTCGAACCATGATCGCGCCCAGCCGTGTCCCGGAACCGGCGCCGCCCGGAGCGCCGCCGGCGATCGAGCTGAAGGGGCTCACCAAGAGCTACCTCGGCATGGCGCCGGTGCTTAGCGACGTGAGCCTGCGCATCGAGCCGGGGAGCTTCGTCTACCTGACCGGCGTGAGCGGGGCGGGCAAGACCACGGTCTTCCGCCTGCTCACGCTCCAGGAGCGGCCCGACAGGGGCGAGGTGCTGTTCGGCGGGGTGAACGTCGCGCGCTTCAATGCCGACCAGCGCGCCCACCACCGGCGCGCCATCGGTATGGTGTTTCAGGACTACCGGCTGTTGCTGAACGAGAGCGTCGAGGACAACGTGGCGCTGCCCCAGCGCGTGGCGGGGGTCACCGGCGCCGAGCTGCGCCGGGCCACGCGGGCGCGCCTCGAGGAGGTGGGGCTGGCCGAGCGCGCCCGCGAGCCGGTGCTGGGGCTCTCGGGCGGCGAGAAGCAACTGGTCGCGATCGCCCGGGCGCTGGCGTTCCGCCCGCCGGTGTTCTTCGCCGACGAGCCCACGGGAAACCTGGACCAGACCGTGGCGTTCAAGGTGATGGACCTGCTCAAGCGCATCCATGAGAGGGGCAGCACCGTGATCGTGGCCACCCACGACCTGAACCTGATCCGCTCCTACCGCGCCCGCACCCTGCTCATCAAGGAGCGCAAGGTCCACGAGGTGCGGCTGGTGGAGCCGGGCGCCGCGGGCCGGGGCGAGCCGCCGCCCGCGCCCCCCGCCGAAATCGCTGCGGCAGAGCACCCGTGATCTACTTCCGCTATGGCATTCCGCGCGCGCTGCGCACCATGCGCCAGAACCCGCGCGCCGCCCTGAGCAGCGTGCTGATCATCGCCGCGGCGCTTTCGGTGCTGGGGGTGATCGTGCTGCTGCACGTGAACGTGCGCCACGTTTCGGAGATCTGGCTCTCCAACAGCACGGTCTCGCTGTTCCTCAAGCCCGGCATCAGCGGGGCGGAGCGCAGCCGGCTGATGGAGACGCTGCAACGCCTGCCCATGGTGCGCTCGGCCGTCGAGGTGGCGCCCGCCCAGGGGCTCTCGGCCCTGACGGAGAAGCTGGGCGCGGATCACACGCTGCTGGTGGGGGTGGGGCGCGAAAGCCTGCCCTACACGATCGACGTGGAGGTGTACCTCGATTTCCGGAAGGAGCTGGGGTCGATCGCGCCCCGGCTGCGCGCGTTGCCGGGGGTGGACGACGTGATCTACGCCGACCGCGAGTGGGCCAAGGTGGCGCTGTTCTTCCAGCTCAGCCAGGCGCTGGGGCTGTTCTTCATCGGCCTGATGGTGGTGGCCTTTGCGCTGATCGTCTCGAATGCCGTGCGCCTTTCGCTCTATGCGCGGCGCGAGGAGATCGAGATCCTGGACCTGGTCGGCGCCACACGGCGCTTCATCCGCTCGGCGTTCGTGGTCGAAGGCGTGGTGCTGAGCCTGGCGGGGGCGCTGGCGGCGCTGGGGCTGGTGTGGCTGGCCTACCGGCTGATGCTGGCCGGGCTGAGCTGGAACGCAACCACCCGCCACCTGATGGAGTTGACGGTGTTCTTTCCGCCCGAGTGGATGGCGCCGGCGATCGTGATCCCCGCGCTGCTGGGCGGCCTCACCAGCCGCTTCTCCGTCGAGCGGATGCTGCGCGAGCTGGAGCCCTGACCGTGCCCTGGGAGAACCCTGCCATGCGAACGGGGCCTGCCCGCCGATCGCAGGAGCCGCCGGCCGCATCTCCGGCCGATCGGGCCGGCGCAGGCCGTGGGCCGGGCGGCCGGCGCTGGGCGCGGGCGCTGCACGGGCTGGCACTGCACGGGCTGGCACTGCTCGCGCTCGCGCAGAGCGGCGCTCCGGCACTCGCCCAGCAGCCCGAGTCCCCGCCGCTCGACTCGCGCATCAGCGAGCAGCGGAACCAGATCAAGCAGCTCCGCTTCGAGAAGGAACAGATGCTGGCGCGGCTGCGGGAGTTCCGCTCCGCCGAGCAGGCGGCGCTCCAGCGCATCCAGCGCCTGACCGAGGCCATCCGGGTGGCGCGCCGCAACGAGCGCGAGCTGAACGCCAAGCGCGAGGCGACCCTCAAGCTCCGCCAGGAGCAGGATGCAGAGCTGGCCCGCCTGCACGAGCAGCTCGCGGGTGCCCGGCGGCGGATCGGGGAGCGGCTGCGCCGCCTGTACCGCGTGCTCAAGGCGGGCGAGACGGCGACGGTGTTCGCCCTGGCCCGCTACGGCACCTTCTTCCGGGACAGCCGCTACCTCTCCGCCCTGCGCGAAGCGGACGAGCGGGCCATCCGCGAGTATGAGGCGCTCAACCGCCAGGTCACGCGCCAGCAGGACCAGATCGAGGCCACCCTGGCCGAGCTGGCCACGCTGACCACCCAACTGCGCGAGGACCGGGAGGCGTTGCGCGAGCAGGAGCGCACCCTGCGCGCGTCGCTGGGGGGTCTCCGCGCCAACCAGGGGCTGTACCGGAAGTACCTGGCCGATCTCGAGAAGGTGATGGACGGCATGCGCGGCGCGCTCGAGCGGCTCGAGCACGAGCGCAGCGCCGAGGCGCGGCTGGCCGCGCAACCCGACCCCGACACCTTGCGCGGCCGGCTGCCCCCGCCCGCCTCCGGCACCATCGTCGCCGCCTTCGGCCGGTTCGATCCGCGCTACGACCTGAAGAAGCCGCAGCGGGGGGTGGTGATCCGCGTCAAGCCGGAGCAGGGGGTGAAGGCCGTGGCCTCAGGCTCCGTGGTGCACGCCGGACCGTTCCGCGGGTATGAGGATCTGGTGGTGCTCGATCACGGCAAGGGGCTGTTCACCGTCTACGGCCATCTGGAGGGGCTCAAGGTGCGCAAGGGCGACTGGGTCGAGGCCGCCGCCGTGCTGGGAGCCCCCACCTACCAGCCGGTGGATTCCAACTACAGCATCTACTTCGAGGTGCGGCTGAACGGCAAGCCCGAGGATCCGGTGCAATGGCTGCTGCCCGGGGGCCTTTCCGCCAATGGCCGCGCCCGTTCCGGCTGAGCGGCGCGCGGCGCCCGTCAGCACTGCCGGATGCCCTCCAACCCGAACCCACCCGAGAGCCATGGCCCCGACCCCGAAGCTGAACGCACTCGCAGCTGGGCTCTACGAGCTGAGCGGCGACTTCCCGCCGGTGCCGCTGCCCCGGCGCATGGTGGTGGTGGCGCTCGATGGGGGCCAGCTCGCCATCCACAGCGGCATCGCGCTCCCCGAACGGGCGATGGCCGAGCTCGACGCACTGGGCACCGTGGCCTACGTGCTCGTGCCGAACAACTTCCACACCGCCGATGCGCCCTGGTACGCGGACCGCTACCCCAAGGCGCGGGTGCTGGTGCCGCGGGCCTCGCGCGCCAAGCTGGAGCAGCGCCTGACCGTCTCGGGCGCGCTGGAAGACGACTGGCCGGCGGCGCTGGCGGCCCACCTCGAGCGGCTGCCCATCGCGGGCGTGCGCTTCCACGAGTCGGTGCTGCTGCACCGCGCCTCGCGCACGCTGATCGTGACCGACCTCGTGTTCAACTTCGGCGACGAATTCAGCGGCATCAACCGCCTGCTGATGCGCCTGAACGGCAGCGTCAACCGCTTCGGCCCTTCCCGGCTGATGCGCTACGTGCTGCTGAAGGACAAGGCGGCCCTGGCGGGCTCCCTGCGGAGCATCGTGGCGTGGGATTTCGACCGCATCGTGATGGCCCACGGCCAGATCGTGGCCGCCGGCGGCAAGGCCAGGCTGCTCGAGGCGTTCAGGCCCATCACCGGGCCGCTCGGGTAATCTGGAGCCGGCCGGCCCCTTGCGCCGGCGCGCGGGGGCACAGTAGGGTGGGGAGCTACCGCAGCTCTGTCCAGAACCGCGCCTGCCGGCGCTCCGCCGCCGCCCGCTTCATGAGATCGCCGTCGTGATATCCGTGCGGATCAGCCTTGTCTGGCTGGGGCTGCTGCTGGCGCTCGATCAGGGCAGCAAGGTCTGGGTGCGCCTGAGGGTGCCGCTGCACGAGAGCGCGCCGCTGATCCCCAACCTGATCGACCTGACCCACGTCGAGAACGCCGGGGTCAGCTTCAGCTTTCTGGCCGGGCTGCCCTCCACGGTGCGGGTGCCGCTGCTGCTGCTGGTGTCCTGCGCGGCGGTGGTGCTGCTGGGGGGATACTGGCTGCGCCACCGGCAACAGCTCAACCTCTGGGCGCAGCTCGCGTTCGTGTTCATCCTGCCCGGCGCCCTGGGAAACCTGATCGACCGCGCGCTCTACGGGACGGTCACGGACTTCCTCCATTTCCGGTTCTTCAGCTACAGCTTCTTCGTCAACAACGTCGCGGATATCCTGATCAGCGCGGGCGTCGTCTCCTACGTGATCGGCCTGCTCGCCAGACCGAAAGCCGCCGCGGCGGAGCGGTAACCGCTCGCCCTTATCCCTCCAGCCGCCCGAGCGCCTCGCAAACCTGCGAGGGCAGCAGGCTGCGGCGATAGGCCAGCAGCCAGGCGGGCGCGGGGGCGAGCGCGCGCAGCGCAGGCAGGTTGCGGCAGGCCACGATGTAGTCCCGCCGGCCCGCCGCCGCGATCAGCGCGCCGCGGGCTTCCACGCGCTCCCGCGAGGGGTAGGCGAGTTGCTCCAGGAACGCGGTGTGCCCGGTGGCGTGATGCACGAACCGGAAATCGGGGATGAGGAAGCGGTTGCCCGGCACCGGCAGCAGCTCCTCCGCGGGCTCGACCCGCCAGTCCGCCGCGGCCGGCGCCCCGCGGAAGGCGTCGGCGAAGCGGCGCACTTCCTCGGGCACCCACTGGCCGTGGTCGGGATAATGGCTGCGCAGCCACGGGTGCGGCTCGAGCGTGAGCCGCACCGGCCGGCCAGATCGCGGCTGTCCCGGCCGGGGCCGCAGTTCCGCCTCCATCCGCCAGGGCTCGCGCCAGAGCAGCAGCGCCGGGAAGAAACGGGCGAGATCGAGCCCGTAGCGCGTCGCCGAGTCAAGCACGCTCAACGGGCCGTCCACGGCCAGCCGCAGCGAGTCGTCCTCGTCGCGCCCGATCCGGAACAGGAGGCCGAAGAACTTGAGGTAGCGCAGCAGTTGCCGCATCCGGCGCGCCCCCGGCCAGGGCGCCCGGACGGTCAGCCGTTCCGCACGCAGCAGCAGCCCCTGCACCTGCGCCACGTTGTAGCGCAGCAGCAGCGCCTCAGCGGCGAGCGGCTCCCAGCTTCGCAGCACCTGGTTCTCCTCGAGGTCGGCGAACAGCTCCGCGTCGGCCTCGGCCGGGGTGAGGCCATGGCGGCGGGCGATCCGCTCCATGACCCCGGCGCGCCAGGCGGGCTCGGCGCCCTCACCCGCGCCCGCACCCGATCCCTCCGCGCGCCGCCAGGCCTCGGCGGCGGCATCGAACAGGTCTGCGCGCATGCGGGCCGGCTCGATTGGGCAGTCGGTCTCGAACAGGCAGCGCTCGAACAGCAGGCGCGCCAGCCCCGGCTGCACGCGCAGCGGCAGCTCCGGGGGCTGGAAGCTGCGCAGGGCCAGCTCCAGCTCGGCCCGGCGCTGGCCGACGTGACCGGCGAACAGGCCCGTCAAGGCCTCGGCGGCGCCGCGCAGGGCGGGGTCGGCGGGGTCCAGCAGGCGCGGCCGCACCCGCTGTCCCTCAGGGCCCCCGCGCATGGCATAGACGAGCAGGCTACCGGTAAGCATCGTGCTGGCGCCTCCGGCGGCTGGTGTGCTCCTCGGCCGTCTCGCGCGTGAGCAGCTCGTAGAGCAGGGCGGTCTTGTCGCCCTCCCGGCGCAGGATGCGCCCCAGCCGCTGCACGTGCTCGCGCACGCTGGCGTTCCCGGACAGGATGATGGCGACCGAGGCCGCCGGGACATCCACGCCCTCGTTGAGCACCTTCGAGGAGACGAGCATGGGCCAGCGCCCCTCGCGGAAGCGGGCGAGGATGGCGCGGCGCTCGGCCATCCCGGTCTGGTGGGTGATCAGGGGCAGCAGGAACCGCCGCGAGACCTCGCAGGCCGTGCGGTTGTCCTCGGTGAACACGAGCATGCGCCGGCCGCGGTGGCGTTCGAGCAGCGCGGCGCAGAGCGCGAACTTGGCCTCGGCGGCGAACGCCGCCCGGCGCTGCCGCCAGTAGGCGGCCAGGGCGGCCCGGCCCTCCGCGCTGCGGTACGCCGCGAACACGAACCGCTGCCAGTCGCGCGGGCCGCCCAGCGGGATGCCGAGACCCCGGGCGAACCCGCGGTAGGTCTCCCGGTCGGCCGTGTAGGCCTCGCGCTCGGCGGGGGTCAGCTCGGCGTAGAGCACCTGCGTGTCGTAGGGGGCCAGGTAGCGCCCGCTCAGCTCGCCCACCGGCTTGCGGTAGCACACCGGGCCGATCAGCCGGTCCAGCACCGCGTGGCGCCCGTCGGGGCGGGCCAGGGTGGCGCTGAGCCCGAGCCGGTACGGGGCGATCAGCAACTCCGCGATGGACGCGTAGCCTGCCCCGGCCAAGTGGTGGCACTCGTCGAACACGACCAGCCCGAAGCGGTCGCCGAACGTCTCCGCGTGGCGCAGCGCCGAGGCGTACGTGCAGACGGTGACCGGCCGCAGCTCGAAGCTGCCGCCCCCGATGGCGCCGGCCACCAGGCCGGTCTCGCGGGCGATCACCGCGCACCACTGCGCCACCAGCTCCAGGGTCGGCACCAGCACCAGCGTATCGCGCGCCACGAGGCGCAGCGCCATCAGCGCCAGGCGGGTCTTGCCCGCCCCGGTGGGCAGCTCCACCGAGCCGCGCTTGACCTGGGCCCACGCCGCGAGCGCCTCCTGCTGGTGGGGGTAGGGGGGCGGGCCGCCCTCGGCGCCGGGGACGAGCGTGCCGAAGCGGCGCGCCCCATCGTGGAAGGGCACGCCGGCATGGGTCAGGTGGCTCACCAGCGCCCGGTAGTGCAAAGCCAGCCCCCGATGCGCCCCGATCCGGGCGTCCCAGGTCAGCCAGCCGGGCGCCGCGCCGGCCGCCAGCGGGAGGCCTTCCACCACCAGGCTCCCGCGGTCGTATCGCAAGGTCGCTGCGGCTCCGGACACGGGGTGCCTCTCACGCGGTGCGACAAAGCGCCGCATTGATCTTTGCGGCCGATACGGGTATCCGTGGAAGTCCGAGTCGTGTGCAAGCGGGCAACGTGCGCGAATCCGCATTCATCAGGGCCATCCCCGCGGAGATAATCGCATGGGCGAACAGAGACCGGAGCACCCGCATCGTTCCCAGCCGCCCCATGAAGCCGTGCTGCTCAGCAAGATCATCACGGAACGGAAGCAGATTCGCATCACGTTTCTGGATGGGGATACGCTGATCGACGGCTTGCGATGGCACACCCCGTATCATCTGGGGATGAGGGACGGCAAGGTCATCAACAAGTCGGCGATCAAGTTCTGGGAGATCGTCGAGTGATGTAGCGGGCTCGTGAAGCCGGCCCTGCATGCGGGCATGGGGCGACACGTCTTGCAGCCGTCTTCGACCATCCGATCATCCGGTGCGAATCGCACCGCTTGCTGCCTTGTCAGGCACCCGCGCCCACCTTGTACCGAGACTGGCTCCCGATGACCCCGCAGGGTAACCTCCCGGCCCGATCCGGCGCTGAGCAGCGCCCGCGCGACTCGCGCTTCGGTGAGCAGCCCTCGTCGCTGCTCCGCCATTGGGTGATTCCATTCGGCGTGCTTTCCGGCCTCAGCGTCGTGCTGTTCTTCGTGTTCCGGCTCTGGGACTGGGGGGAGTTCGGCGGCGAGAAGAGCCTGCTGGAGGCGCTGTTCCTGCTGGACGCGGACCAGGCGGCGGATGCGATCGGGGGGATCAAGGACGTCCTCAACGCCATCGTGCCGCTCGTCGTGACGGTGGTCGCCATCGTCGTGCAATTGGCCGCTCAGCGCTATACCCCCAAGCTGGTGGATCTGTTCATCGCAGACCGGGCGACCATCGCCTACTTCGCCCTGATGGTGGTGGCGACGATGTATGCGCTGCTGATGGTGTACGCGCGCTTCGACGATCTGCTGCCCTTCTGGGGCACGCTGGTCATGCTGCTGCTCACCGGAGCGGTGGTGGGGCTGCTGATTCCGTACATCAACTACGTGTTCCTGTTCCTTACGCCCGAGAACATCATCCGCATCATCCGGCGCAACGCCAAGACCTCGATGGCGCGCATGCAGCAGGCCAAGGGCCGGCCCGGCGAAACCCGCCGCTACCAGCGCGACGTGGCGAACGCGATGGAGCAGATCAGCGATATTGCGCTCAGCGCCGTTTCGCAGATGGACCGCAACGTGGCCCTGCTCAGCATCCGCAGCCTGAAGGACGTGATGGCGGATCATCTGCTGATCAAGCGGCGCATGCCGGCGGTGTGGTACCGGCCCAACAAGGATTACTTCCCCGCGGCCTCCACCGATTTCCTGAACGAGATCCACCGCACCCGCACCTGGGTGGAAGCCAAGGGCTTCATGGACATGGAGCTGATCTTCAAGATGTCCATCAAGGAGATGCCCGATGCCGTGAGCGCGGTGGCGAACAGCACCAAGATCATCGGCCAGTATGCGATCCGCCTGCGCGATACGCTGGTGCTGCAGGCCGTGATCGAGTTCTTCAACACCTTCCTGCGCCATGCCCTGAACGACCGCAATCCCAAGGCGCTCTACAACCTGTTCTACCAGTACCGCCTGCTGGCCGAAGAGGTGCTGCTGGTGGATCAGAAGCTGGCCGAACGGATCGCCTTCTACTTCAAGTACTACGGCCAGCTCGCCCAGACGTATAACGTGCCGCTGATCCTGATCACGGCCTGTTTCGACCTCTCCTATCTGCTGAAGAAGGGGTACCAGGTGCAGGCGCCCAATCTGGATGCGCTGATGACCACCTTCCTCGAAGTGGACGACAACCCCGCCACCCAATCCAACGAGTTCGACCTGCGCAGCGTGCGCAAGGCCCAACTCGCCTTCGCCGCGTTCCTGCTCTCCCAGGGCGACGAGCGGCTCGTGCAGCGCATCGCCAACGACATGAAGCAGGAGCCCCGCGAGCGCATGGAGACCATCCAGCGCGAGATGCTGTCGGTCTCGGACCGCAAGTTCTGGGAGGTGACGGACCGCGGCGTGAACTTCTTCTTCCTCGAAGACGCGGAGAAGGAGCACCTGAAAGACTTCTACCGCCGCTACATCGAGCCCAACTATCCCCCGCGCGATGCCAAGCTCCAGGTGGCCGCCCCCGGGCGCTGATCCTGATTTCAACTCGCTGCCACCCGAATGTTTCGGAGGAGGAGGGCGCCGGTCTCCTCCTCCATCCCGCTACCTCCCGGCAGGGAGCGGGGCTCCCCGCACCCACGAAATGGGCCTGCGGCGCGTGAGCACGTCGCAGGCGCCCAAGGGGGGCCGGCGCCCTCGGCCCCAGCGGGGGTGTCGGGGGCAGCGCCCCTGACGCCCCGGCATTCCTCGTCGGCTGGCGTGGCACTGGTATCACCGGCCGTTGCCGCGCATCTTGCGGCGGATGAAGGCGTGCAGCGCCATGCCGGCGGCGGTGACCACGACCACGATGACGATCAGCCGACCCGCCACGCGGGCATCCTGCAGGGCCAGCTCGATCTGGTCGGCGAAGTAGTAGCCGAGCGCGAAGCCCCACGGCCCGCTCAAGAGCAGGGCCGCCGCATCCAGCCCGATGAAGATGAGGTAGGGCATGCGCTGCATGCCGGCCAGCGCCCACACGGCCATGCGCACCCCCATCACGTGGCGGGCCATGAAGACCGTGAGCGCGCCGTAGCGGGCGAAGAAACGCCCGAGCATCGCCTCGCGCTCGCGGCTGAGGAAACGCCGCAGCAGGGGATGGCCCACCACCCGGTGGCCCAGGTTCCGGCCGAGCAGGTAGATCACGGTGTCGCCGCCGAGGATGCCGAGCGCGCACACGGCGACGGTGGGCGCGAACGCCATCACCTCGTAGCGCACCAGCGCCCCGGCGGCGATCAGCACCACCTCCTCGGAGATCGGCACGCCGAAGCCGGCCGCGAGCAGCACGCCGAACAGCAGCAGGTAGGAGCCTTCCTGCAACAGGAAGTCCAACAGGCCTTCCATGCGGGCCTCGAAAGCGCCGGGGCGATGCGGAGTGATGCGGGCAGGGCCCTTGGCCGGCGCTTACCCACCGGCCAGCAGGCTCGTCACGGACCGCACCGACAGCTCGAGCCAGCCGGCGGGGAAGACGCCCAGGTAGAGCACGCCGAGCGCGGAGGCGGCCACGGCCACGTACAGGGGGACGCTCGGCACGACCCGCTCGGGCGGGTGCTCGGCGGTCGGGCGCTGCATATACATCACCACGATCATGCGCAGGTAATAGTAGACGGAGACGACGCTGTTGAGCAGGCCGATCACGGCCAGCCACACGTAGCCCTTGTCGATGGCCGACTTGAAGATCTGGAACTTGCCCGCGAAGCCCGCCGTGAGCGGAATGCCGGTCAGCGAGAGCATGAACACCACCATCGCCAGCGCCAGCGCCGGCTCCACGTAGCCGTAGCCCCGGTAGTCCTCGAAGGTGACCCGCTCCCGAACCGGGCTGGAGGCGAGGATCAGCACGGCGAAGGCCCCGCTGTTCATGAAGGCGTAGGCGAGCAGGTAGAACAGCACGCCGCCGAGGCTATCTCGCCCGCCCGCCACCAGGGCCACCAGGATGTACCCGGCGTGGGCGATGGAACTGTAGGCGAGCATGCGCTTGATATTGTCCTGCTGGAGCGCCAGGGCATTGCCCACGGTCATGGTGAGCGCGGCCACCACCCACAGCACCTGGCTCCACTCGGGCGTCAGCGCGCCGAGGCCCTCGGTGAGGATGCGGATCAGGGCGCCGAAGCCGGCGGCCTTGGGGGCGGAGGAGAGAAACGCCGTCACGGGGGTGGGGGCGCCCTCGTATACGTCGGGCGTCCACATGTGGAAAGGCACCAGCGCGATCTTGAAGCCGAAGCCGACCAGGATCAGCCCCAGGCCGTACCAGATCATCGGGTTGCCGCGCACCTCGCTGCGGTTCACCGCCGCGGCGATCTCGGGCAGCCGGATGCTCCCGGTGGCCCCGTACAGCAGCACCATCCCGTAGAGCAGGAAGCCCGTGGCGAACGCCCCCAGCAGGAAGTACTTGAGGGCAGACTCGTTGGAGCGCAGATCCCCCTGGATCAGGCCGCACAGCACGTAACTCGAGATCGAGAGGATCTCCAGGCCGATGAAGATCGTGAGCAGGTCGGTGCTGGAGACCATCAGCATCATCCCGCCGCAGGCGAACAGCAGCAGGGCGTAGTATTCGCCGTGGCCCACGCCCCGGTCGTGCAGGTAGCGGATCGAGACCAGCACGATCAGCGCCACCACCAGCAGGAAGATCATCCCCAGGACGATGGCGAACGGGTCGGCCGTGATGCTGCCGCCGAAGCCCGTGATGCCCCTGCCCGCCAGCCGGTGCAGGGCGAAGCCCGAGACCAGCAGGCTCAGCAGCGAAAGGTACGCCAGGTTGCGGGTATCGCGACCGGTGCCGAACATCTCGAACACCAGCACCACCATGCCCATGGCGAACAGGATCGACTCGGGCAGTACGCTCAGGAAATCGGCGGCGGAGAGGGTGAAGCTCATCGCGACTCCACGGATGGGGAGGCCGGTGACTCGGTCGCCCGGGCCAGCGCGGCTTCAGGGGCGGGCTGGGCCGCCTGGGCCGTCTGCCGTTCGATCCGCACCCGCTTGAGGAACCCGGCCACCGAGGCTTCGGTCTTGCCGAGAAAGGTCTTGGGATAGATGCCCCCCCAGAGGATCAGCACCACCAGCGGCACCAGCACGGCCACCTCCCGCAGCGGCAGGTCGCGCAGCGTGAGGTTCTTCGCGTTCGAGATCACGCCGAAGAACACACGCTGGTACATCCACAGCAGATACACCGCGGCGACGATCACGGCCGAGGCGCTGAGGATCGCCGCGATGGGGCTCACCTGGTATGCGCCGAGCAGGATCAGGTACTCGCCCACGAATCCGTTCAGGCTGGGCAGGCCGATCGAGGAGAGCACGAAGATCAGCATGAACGCGGCATAGATGGGCATCACCCTGATCAGCCCGCCGAACTCGGCGATGGCCTTGGTGTGGCGCCGCTCGTAGATCATCCCCACCAGGAAGAACAGCCCCCCCGTGCTCACGCCATGGTTGAGCATCTGCAAGACGCTGCCCTGCACCCCCTGCAGGTTCAGCGCGAACAGCCCCAGCATCACGAACCCCAGGTGCGAAACCGAGGAGTACGCGACCAGCTTCTTCATGTCGGGCTGCACCATGCACACCAGGGCGCCGTAGAGGATGCCGATCACCGACAGCCCGATCAGGAACGGGATCGCCGCCTCGGTGGCCTGTGGAAACAGCGGCATTGCGAAGCGCAGGAAGCCGTAGGTGCCCATTTTCAGCAGCACGCCGGCCAGGATCACCGAGCCCGCCGTGGGGGCCTCGACGTGGGCATCGGGCAACCAGGTGTGGAAGGGCCACATGGGCACCTTCACCGCGAACGCCAGGGCGAAGGCGGCGAACAGCCAGTACTGCGCCGGCAGCCCCACCTGGAGCGTGTACCAATCGAGCAGGGAGAACGAAAGCCGCCCCGACGCCCGGTAGTGCAGGTAGTAGGTCACCAGGATCGCCACCAGCATCAGCGCGGAGGCGGACATGGTGTAGACGACGAACTTGATGGCCGCATACAGCCGGCGGTCGCTGCCCCACACGCCGATCAGGAAGTACATCGGGAACAGCATCACCTCCCAGAACACGAAGAACAGGAACATGTCGAGGGCCACGAACACCCCCGTCATCCCTACTTCCAGCAGCAGCAGGCAGATCAGGAACTCGCGCACGTGCTCCTGCACCGAGGTCCACGAGCCCAGGATCGAGAGGAAAGTGAGCAGCGTGGTGAGCAGCACCAGGAACAGCGAGATGCCGTCGAGCCCCAGCTGGTACTCGGCGCCCCAGGCGGGAATCCACGCCGCGCGCTCGACGAACTGGAACCCGGTCGCCGCCTCGTCGAAGCCGTAGAACAGCGGCAGGGAGATCAGGAACGTGATCCCGCTGGCGACCAGCGCCACCCACTTGGCCAGCTCGGCGCGCTCGCGATCCACGAACAAGAGCAGCAGCACCCCGGCCATCGGGAAGAAGATCACGAAGGAGAGGATGGGAAGTCCCAGGATGGTCATTTCGGCTTCGCTTCCTTCGGGTGAGGGGTCGCCCTCTGGTCGAGCAGTCGGGCCGACGGGAGTCGGCGGGGCGTCACAGGAACTTCACCACGGCGCCGGTCACCAGCGCGATCAGGGAAACCAGCGCCGCGAACTTGAGCATCAGGTCGCGCTGTTCGCGAATCAGCTCCGCCTTCATGGCTTGCATCTCGATGCGGACGCCTTGAATCTCATTGCGCAACCGCAGCTCCATTTCCGTCATGCGGTGCTCAAACTCAGCAAAGCGGTGATCGAGCTCGCCGAACCGGCGATCGAGCACCTCCGCCATGCGCTCGAAGCCGCGCTGGATGGACTCCTCCTGCACCTCGACGATGGCCTTGGCCTGGTCGTGGGTGAAGCCGGCCGCTTCCAGCTTGTTGATGGACTTCAGCTCGTCGGTGATCGGCATGAGCTGCGCGCTCCACAAAGTCCGGGCGACCAGCGTTCGGTTAGGCTCAGAACACGAGGTACCAGAGGATGGCCACGGCGCCGATGGCGATCCCGACCGCGTAGTTTTCGATTACGCCGCTCTGGGTGAGCCGCAGGGCGCCGCCCAGGAAGCGCGCGGCATAACCCACGCCGTTCACGATGCCATCGATGATGCCCGCATCCACGATCCGCCACAGCACGCGGTCGGACGTCCAGCGGATGGGCTGCACCACCGTCGCCTCGTACAGCTCGTCGATCCAGTACTTGGCGGCCAGCAGCCGATGGGCGCCGGCGAACCGCTCCCGCAGGCGCGCCGCGGGTGCGAGATCGCGCGAGAACAGCCGGAACGCCACCCACATCATGAAGAGCGCGCCCACGGTCGAGACGGCCATCAGCAGCAGCTCGGTGGAAGCGGCGTGTTGGGCCGCCTCGGCGGGCAGCCTGGCGAAGAAGCCGTCGAAATAGTGCTCGAACACGTTCGGCAGCCCCGCCGGGCCGCCCAGCAGGTGGGGGATGCCGATCCACCCGCCGCCGATGGAGAGCACGGCCAGGAGCAGCAGCGGCACGGTCATGGTCCAGGGCGACTCGCGGATGTGGCGGGCGTGATGCGGGTCCACCCGGCTCGCCCCGAAGAAGGTCAGCCCCACCGCCCGGAACATGTAGAATGCGGTCAGCAGCGCCGTCAGCGCGCCCACGGCCCACAGCCCTGGATGGCCGGCCGGCGAGGCGAACGCCTGCCAGAGAATCTCGTCCTTGCTGAAGAACCCGGCGAACAGCAGCGGAAAACCCGTAAGCGCCAGCGTGCCGATGATGAAGGTGAAGGTCGTGATCGGCAGGCGCTTCGCCAGCCCGCCCATCTTCTGCATGTCCTGCTCGTGGTGCAGGGCCAGGATCACCGAGCCCGAGCCCAGGAAGAGCAGGGCCTTGAAGAAGGCGTGGGTCATCACGTGGAAGATGCCCGCGGAGAACGCGCCCACCCCCATCGCCAGGAACATGTAGCCGAGCTGGCTCACGGTCGAATACGCCAGCACGCGCTTGATGTCGTTCTGCGCCAGCCCGATCGTGGCTGCGAAGAAGGCGGTGGCCGCCCCCACCACGGCGATCACCGTCAGCGTGGCGGGGGCGAGCACGAACAGCGCGCTGAGCCGGGCCACCATGTACAGTCCGGCCGTGACCATCGTGGCGGCATGGATCAGCGCCGAGACCGGCGTGGGGCCTTCCATGGCGTCGGGCAGCCAGACATAGAGCGGAATCTGCGCGCTCTTGCCGGTCGCGCCCAGGAACAGGAGCAGCGTGAGCGCCGTCACCAGCGTGCCGCCGGCGGTGAGCCGGGCCGGGGCCTGCGCCAGCACGGCATCGATCTGGAGCGTGCCGAACACGCTGAACAGCATCAGCGTGGCCACGATGAAGCCGAAGTCGCCGATGCGGTTGACGACGAACGCCTTCTTGGCCGCCTTGGCCGCGGCATCGCGCTCGAAGGAGAAGCCGATCAGCAGGTAAGAGCACAGCCCCACCCCCTCCCAGCCCACGAACAGCAGCAGGAAGGAATCGGCCAGCACCAGCAACAGCATGAAGAAGATGAACAGGTTCAGGTAGGCGAAGAAGCGGTGGTAGCCCTCCTCGGCGTGCATGTAGCCGACCGAGTACACGTGGATCAGGAAGCCCACGCCCGTGACGATCAGGATGTAGAGGCCGGAGAGGCGATCGACGGTGAACGCGACCGGCACCGAGAAGCTGCCGGCCTCGATCCAGGTGAACAGGCTCTGCGACAGTCTGAGCTCCGGCGCGTTCACCATGTCGATGAACGCCAGCGCCGAAAGCACCAGGGACAGCCCGACCACGCCTGGCCCCAGCAGGGACACGGCGGCGTGGCCCAGCCGCCTGCCCAAGAGGCCGTTCACGACGAAGCCCAGCAACGGCAGGGCGGGGATGAGCCAGAGGTAATTGGCCATGATCGTCCGAAAGGGTGGAGGCCGGGCGCCCGGAACGTCGGTCGGGATGCGGCCCTGCGGTCGCGAGGGGGCTCCGGGCTGGGCGGCGCCGCGAGGTGCGGTGCCGCGACGGTTCCGGGCGCGGGCGGGCGGCGCTACCAGCGCAGCAGGTTGAACTCGTCGATGTTGAGGGTGCCCCGGTTGCGGAAGATGGCCAGCATGATCGCCAGGCCGACGACCGCCTCCGTGGCGGCCACCACCAGCACGAACAGCACGAACATGATGCCGGTCATCGAGTTCAGGCCGTAGGCGAAGCCGACGAAGGCCACGTTGACCGCGTTCAGCATCAGCTCGACGCTCATGAACACGACGATGGCGTTGCGGCGCAGGATCACGCCGCTGACCCCGATCGCGAACAGCGCGGCGCTCAGCACGAGCACATGGGTCACGGGAATCATCGCCCCTCCTGCGAAGGTTTGGCGATCTGTCGCTTGGCGATGACGACGGCGCCGATGATCGCCACCATCAGCAGGATCGAGGCCACCTCGAAGGGCAGCACGTATTGGGTGACGAGCAGCCCGCCGACGATCTCGACGGCGCCCTCCTTGGCGATGCGCTCGGCAGGATACTCCCCCGCCGGCCCGAGCGTGGCCGAGGCGCTGGTGAACACCCCCACCAGTTGCGCCAGGATCACCAGCGCCATGGCGATCCCCACCACCTTGCCGGGGTTCCAGCGGGCGATGAATTGCTCGTCGGAGCGGAGGTTCAGCAGCATGATCACGAACAGGAACAGCACCATGATCGCGCCGGCGTAAATCAGGATCTGGATCGCCGCCACGAATTCCTGGTTGAGCAGGATGAACACGCCCCCCAGGGCGCTCATCGTCGCCACCAGCGAGAGCGCGCAGTAGACCGGGTTGCGCAGCAGCAGCACGCCCAAGGCTCCCAGCACGGCCGCCGCGGCGAAGAGGTAGAAGAAGACGAGCATGGCAGTCCCGGAAACGTTTACTCTCGCAATCGTGACGTTGCCCGCCGCAGGGACGCGCAAAACCCGCGCACCCGCGGCGCCATACCCTCCGCACCAGCCGGCGGCGCAGGAGCGCCGCACCCGGCCTCTCAGCCGCCCGCCGGCCGGGGAACCGCGGCCGCCAGCGGCGCGCCCCGGCTGCCGAGCCGTTCCCAGGCGAGCCCCTTGAACGAGCCCTCCTGGCCGGCCAGCGCGCCGAACACCTCGGGCGCGTTTGCGAACGCGATCTCCTTGCCCAGGGCGCGCAGCAGCTCGGCCAGCACGCGGAACTCGGCGCGCGCCAGGGGCGGGGGCGTGATGGCCGGCTGGATGCGTTGCACCCGGCCCGCCTTGTTCGTGAACGTGCCCCACTTCTCGGCGGAGGTCAGCCCCGGCAGCAGCACGTCGGCCAGAGCGCTCCAGGGGCTCTCGGCGTGGGCGATCTGCACGATCAGCTCGGCTTTGCCCGCGGCCTTCAGCAGGGCCGCATCGCCCGCGAACGGCGTGCCGAGCACGATCAGCACCCTGGCCGGCCTGGCCAGCGCGGCCCGGGCCTGCTCGCCCCGGGCGTCGGGGGTGAGGCCGAGCGCCAGCGCCCCGGCGGTGTTGGGGCTCTTGTCGGTGGTGATGAGCGTATAGATGAACGGGTCGGCCAGCCCCGCCGGCGGCTGCTCCTGCTGCGTGCCCGCCCGGTAGGGGAAGAGCGCGGCCCCGCTGCCGAACCCCTGCTGGAGCAGGCTCTGGAACAGGAACAGCTCCTCGTTGGTGGCAGAGGTATCGGCCAGCCCCACCACCTGGTCGCCCGTGGCGCCGATCTGCTTCAGGCGCTCGGCGAGCGCCTGATAGATGGCCGGCCAGGCCACGCTCCGGAGCTGGCCCTGCACGCGCGCCATCGGCTCGAGCAGGCGGGTCTTCCTGTCGTTGAGCGGGTGGAACCCCACGCGCCCCTCGTCGCACATCCACCAGCGGTTGACCTCGGGATTCTCGCGCGGCTTGAGGCGGTAGATCACGTTCTGGTGGTGATCGAGGGTGACGTTGCAGCCGGTCGAGCACGAGGTGCAGACCGATTCGGTGCGCTTGAGCTTCCACGCGCGCTTCTTGAACCGCCAGTCGCGGTTCATGATGCACCCCACCGGGCACAGATCGGCCAGGTTGCCCTGGAACTTGTCGGCGATCTGGTGATCTTCGAACGTGTCGAAGGTCAGCTCGTGGCTGCGCAGGTACACCCCGAAGTCGTGGGTGCCCGTCACGTCGCGCGTGAAGCGCTCGCAGCGGGAGCAGTGGATGCAGCGGTTGCGCTCGAGGGCGATGAACGTCCCCACGTCGCGCCAGCCGTACACGCGCTTCTCGTACTCCATCTCGGAGTGGCCGCTGCCGAAGCCGTAGGCGATGTTCTGCAGCTCGCACTCCCCGGCCTGGTCGCAGATGGGGCAATCGAGCGGGTGGTTGACCAGCAGGAACTCGTTGATCTGCCGCTGCGCCTCCTGCACCTTGGCGTTCTTCGAGGAGACGCGCATCTTCTCGGCGGCGGGGGTCGAGCAGGAAGCCTGGAGCTTGGGCATGGGCCGGCCGTTGCCCATGTCCACGATATCCACCAGGCACTGCCGGCACTGCGCCGTCACCTTGAGGGCGGGGTGGAAGCAGTAGTGGGGCACGTACTTGCCGGCCCGCAGCAGGGCGGCGAGGATGTTCTCCCCCGGCTTGAACTCGACCGGCTCGTCGTCGAGATGGAAGATCGGCATGGCTCCGGTACGCTCAAAGGGCGGCTCGCGCTCGGGGGCGCACCGCTAGATGGCCTTGCGCAACTGGCGCGGGTAGTGGCGCTCGAACTCCTCGGGGAACTTCTTGACGAAGGCGCGCATGGGGCCGCTCACGGCATCGCCGAAGGCGCAGATGGTGGTGCCGCCCATGCCGGCGGCCACCCGGTCGATGCGGGCCAGCTTCTCGGGGCTGCCGCGCTGCTCCATGAAGTCGCGCACGATGTTCTTGACCCAGAACGTCCCCTCGCGGCAGGGGGTGCACTGGCCGCAGGACTCGTGGTTGAAGAAGCGGATGGTGCGGTTCGCCACCTCGACCATGTCCGTGTCCTCGTCGAACACGATCAGGGCCGAGGAGCCCATCATGGTGCCGGCCTTCGCCAGCGAATCGAAATCGTAGGGCACGTCCACCTCCTCGGCCCGCAGCACCGCCGCCGAGGCGCCGCCCGGGATCACCGCCTTGAGCCGCTTGCCCTCGCGCACGCCGCCGGCCAGGTCGGCGATGATGGCGCGCAGGGGCACGCCCATCTCCACCTCGTACACCCCGGGCCTGGCGACGTGGCCGCTCACGCTCACCAGGTGCGTGCCCGTGTTGTTGGGCGTGCCGATGGCCTTCCAGGCCGCGGCGCCCCCGTTGACGATGTGCGAGAGGCACGTCAGCGTCTCGACGTTGTTCACGCTGGTGGGGCCGCCGTTGTAGCCCGCCACCGCCGGGAACGGCGGCTTGAAGCGGGGCTGGCCGCGCTTGCCTTCCAGGGAATCCAGCAGCGCCGTCTCCTCGCCGCAGATGTAGGCGCCGGCGCCCGGGTGGATCGTCAGGTCGAGGTCGTAGCCCTTGCCCAGGATGTTCCGGCCGAGCAGCTTGGCGGCATAGAGGTCGTCGATCGCCCCTTGCAGGTGGCGGATCGCCCGCTGCGATTCGCCGCGCACGTAGATGTAGCTGTGGTGGCAATCGAGCGCGTAGCAGCCGATGATGAGGCCTTCCAGGAACTGGTGCGGATCGCGGAAGATCAGCAGGTGATCCTTGAACGTGCCGGGCTCGCTCTCGTCGGCGTTGCAGATCAGGTACGAGGGCTTGCCGGTATGCTTGGCC
>JACQKK010000170.1 GCA_016204605.1 Candidatus Lambdaproteobacteria bacterium | reverse complement strand
TACCGCGGCACAATCTTTTTCCCCCTGGGGATATCCCCTGGCCGCGCCAGGCGCGCGTTAACCGCACCTTCTGGCGCGAATTCTCCCTTCTGCTTTCCCTGCTCCGCCACGCCGTGAACCCACGCTGCACCTTGGCCAACTGCCTGTCGCACTGGCAAACCGTGTCCTACCGCCTTCGCGAACCTCCACGCCGACGCCTCGCCCAACTGGTGCACCTCCAGCGTCTCTTCAAACCTCCGTGATATCTTAACGCTTATGCCCGCAAGGGGGGAGGGAGGGCGATCCAGGCCCGCCACCACGGCGTATCGGAGCGCGGCTCACCCTGGGGAGAGCGGCGCGCCGGCGGGGCTGCGGCTGCGCCGCTGGCGGGCCGGGCCGGCTCCCAGCCGCCCCCGTTCACGGGGTCGGGAGCACCAGCTCCGGGTGACCCGACCAGCCCCAGGAAAGCGTGGTGCGCGAGACCCCGAGCAGCACCCCGTGCAGTCCGGCCGGATGCACCCACAGGCCGTCGCGCTCCCGGGCCGGGTCCGGGCCGCGCGGCGTCCAGCGAGCGCCGGCGCCCTCGAGCCGCGCGATCACGGCGGGCAGGTCGTGGGTCTCGCAATAGCACATGTAGAGCGAATCGCCGTGTTTCCCCGCCCAGCGCGCCATCGCGCTGGCGCTCGCGTCGGCGGTGACCTGGGAGAGCTCGATCCGGTCCAGCCGCTCCGGCGGATTGAACAGGGTCAGCGTGCCCTCGTAGCCGAAGCGGGCGCTGTGGATGGCGCTGAAGCGCGCCGGATCGAGCCCGAACATCGCCGCAACCTGCGCCGCGGCCCGGCGCCAGTCGCTGCGGAGGGTGTTGGTCACCTCGTAGAGGAAGCTGACGGGCCCCACCCGGGAGCGGGGACGCGTGGGCGAGATCACGAACCGGAGGCCGTGGTTGGTCTCGGGTTCGAGATAGAGCTGGCCGCCGTCTTCCGCCGGCGGGCACCCCAGCCCGGTCAGCCGGCGGCGCAGCGCGTCCGGGCGGGACGTGCACACGCCGGCGCTGAGGAGGCCCTCGCCCCGGCTCCGCAGCGCGTCGGCGGCGCGACCTTCCCCGTCGGGCTCGCACAGTTCCACTTCGCTCTCGCCCAAGGCCAGGATCGTGCGCCGCGCGCGCAGGTACGCGCTCGGCTCCTCACGCGCGATCTCGGCGCCGAGCAGGGTGCGGTAGGTGCGGGCGGCCCGTGCCCGGTCGGCGACGGCCACCTGCACGCGATCCACGCGGTCCAGCATGGGGGCTCCTCCGGTCAGAGGGGGGCACTGCGGCAGGGCCTGCCGACCTGTATGGGACCCCGGCGGATTTGGCAATGGCACCCTGCGCTGTTGACGGCGGGCTTCGGGGCTGGAAAGCTGGCCGTGCCTCTCCCAGTCGATGCCCATGACCGCGTGGTTCCTGCGAATCCTGTTCGTCACGGCGGCCCTCGCGCTCGCCACCGGGGTGGGCGTGGCCGCATGGTTCGCGGTGGCGGTGCACGGCTCGCAGCCCGTCGTGCAGGGGCGCGAGCGGGTGGCGGGGGCTGCCGCGCCCATCGAGATCGTGCGCGACCACTGGGGCATCCCGCACATCTTCGCGGCCAGCGAGGCCGACGGCAGCTTCGGGCTGGGCTGGGCCGTGGCGCAGGACCGGCTGTTCCAGCTCGCCCTGTACCGCCAGCTCGCCCAGGGACGGCTCGCGGAGGTGCTGGGCGCCTGGAAGCCGGTGCTGGCCGTGGACCGGCTGTTCCGCACCCTCGATTTCCATGGGCAGGGTCGGCGCATGCTCGAACGGGCGTCGCCCGAGGTGCGGGCCGTATTCCACGCCTACTACGCCGGCGTCAATGCCTACCTGCGCGCCCATCCGGAGCGCCTGCCGGTCGAGCTGCGGCTGGCGCGCTGGCTCGGCTACCGGCTGGAGCCGTTCCGCGACGACGACCTGCTGGGCATGGTCGGCGTGATGGCCTTCCGGCTTCACCCTTCCTGGCGCAAGGATGTGCTGTTCGAGCGCCTCTCGGCCAAGCTCGGGCGGGAGCGCGCGCTGAGGCTGTTTCCGCTGGCCCGGGGCGGGCGCCCCGCCCATTCCGAGCAAGCCACGGTGCAGGGCACCGCCGCTGCGGAGCCCCTGCGCGCGCTGCTGCTGGCCTCCGGCGACGAGGGGCTGGGGCTGTTGCCGGGGGCCTTCTGGCGCGTCCTCGATCCGTGGCTGGTTTCGGGCGGCAGCAACGCCTGGGCGGTGGGGGCCGCCCGCTCCACCACCGGCCGGGCGCTGGTCGCCAACGATCCCCATCTGGGGCTGGAGCTGCCCAGCCTGTGGTACCTGGCCCATCTGCGGGCGGGCGACCACGAGGTGGCCGGCGCGACCATTCCCGGGCTGCCCTTCGTCGCCATCGGCCACAACACGCGCATCGCCTGGGGCATCACGGCCGCGCTCGCGGACGCGGGCGATTTCTTCGTCGAGCGCCTGGAGCCGGGTGCCGCCGGGCGCGTGATGTTCCGGGGCGACTGGGTGCCGCTCGCGACCCGTCCCCTCGCGATCCGCGGCTGGCGCGGCGAAGAGACGTTCCAGCGGCGCGAGACGCCGCACGGCCCCATCGTGACCGATCTGCTGCCGGCGGAGGCGCGGGCCGCGCTCCCGGCGGACATCGTGCTCAGCTACCGCTGGGGCTTCCTGGTCGACGAGCGCGCCAATGAGCTCGAGGGGTTCTACCGCCTCAACCGCGCCCGCACGTGGTGGGAGTTTCGCGCGGCGCTGCGCCGGTTCGGGGGGCTCGCGCTGAACGTCATCTATGCCGACGATGGCGGCAACGTGGGGCTGCAGGTGGCCGGGGCCATCCCCCGGCTGCCGGGCGAGGGGCTGCATTTCCGGCGCGGCTGGGACGGCAGCGAGGAGTGGCAGGGGCTGGTGCCGTTCGAGGCGCTGCCTTCGGTGTTCAACCCGCCCCAGGGCTGGGTCGGCAGCGCCAACAACCCCACCTTCGTCGAGCCCGCGCCGTTCTACGTCTCCGGCTATTTCGACGCCGGGGAGCGCATGCGGCGCATCGCCGAGGTGCTGGATTCGCGACCCCGCCACAACGGCGCGCAGATGCGCGGGCTCCAGGCCGACGTGCGGCTGCCCATGGCCCGCGCCCTGGTGGAGCGGGTGCTCGCCGCAAACCACGGGGCGCCGCTCGGCCCCGTGGCCCGGCGCGCGCTGGCCCTGCTGGGGACATGGCGGGGGGATTTCGGCGAAGCCGGCAGCGGCGCGACCATCTTCGCCTATGTGTACAGCGCGCTGTACGAGGGAGTGTTCGGCGACGAGCTGGGCGCGGCGCTGCTGCGCGCGTACCGCAGCGAGCCCGCGGATGCCGTGCTCCAGCGCATCCTGGCCGGCCAGGAGCGCGACTGGCTCGACGATGCCACCAAGGGCGCGCAGCAGTCGCTGGACGACGTGCTGCGGATCGCGTTCCGCAACGCCATCGGGCGGCTGGAGCGGGAGCGCGGCGGCGACCCCGCCCGCTGGGGCTGGGGGCAGGTGCACCAGCTCGTCGCGCGGCATCCCCTCGGGCTCGTGCCGGGCTTGGGGCGCGGGTTCAACCTCGGCCCGCTTCCGGCGCCGGGCTTCGCGCTGACCGTCGACCGGGCCGGGCAACATCCGGGCGACCTGCGGGTGAGCTTCGGGGCGTCCCTGCGGCTGGTGGTGGACTTCAGCGACCTCGACTACTCGGGGGCGATCCTGCCCGGCGGGCAATCGGGCGTGCCCGGCTCGCCCCATTACGGCGATCAGCTCCCGCTCTACCTCGAAGGCCGGCTGGTGCCGTTGATGCGCTCCCGCGCCCGCATCGAGCTGGGCGACGCGGCCACGCTCACGCTGGAGCCGGGGGGCGGGTAATCGTGCTGCGGGTCGTGCCGGCCTGGTGCTGAATCAGGGCAAGCAGATGATGCGGCAACCGATCTCGCGCCGAGGGGCGATCGTAGGTTCCCGAAGACGAACCGCGGCGCTTGAAAATGGGTTTCAATGGGCAGAATGCGAACATTGCGATGCTTGTCCGGATTTGCGACTGCCCAAGATCAGCGTTTGTTCGCCGAAGGGCGCGTGGTTTTCCGGCCCACCGGACGGACGCGGCGACTGGCCGGCGTCCCGCTGCCGGCGGGCTCTGTGGGCAAGCCCTCCGTGGCGATCGGAAACTCCACGTACTGGCTCGCATACTCGATCAGAAAGGCCGTCGGATTGTCCTCGTCATCCAACTCGACGTAGCAGCGGTAGTTGATCTCCTCCGTACGCGCCACCGGCCGGTCGTTCAGTGTGATGTACAGCGTATCGGAGTCCGGATAGTAGCTTATGTGCATGGTTCGGTCTCCTGGGCGCGTCGGGATTGTCGCTTTTCCTCTTGGCCGTTCACGAACGCGTTGAGGATGGTCCTTCCATCAGGTTCAAGAATGACGCGGATGATATGCCTGCGCGACTCGGAGTAGCCCCATATGCGAATTCGCCCTTTCGGCTCTGTCTCCCGGCGGATTTCCGAGGACAATGCCTCCAGGCAATGGTGCCAATCAACATCCGGGTGCTTCTCGCGCCGTTTGTGGCCGGTGAAATACGCAGCCTTCCTCCACGGACTGCCTGTTCCGGTGTCTTTCGGCACGTGATTATACGCTTTCCAATCGAAAAACGGACCGCTAACGCGGCCTCCGCCGAGAAACCAAGCGCCAAGTTGATCTACCGGGAAGCGCTGCCGCTACTCCATCTCGACGGGCAGGCTCACCGAGCGCGTGCCGCCGCCCCAGGTGGGGGCGTAGGTGGACTTGATGCCGACCCCGCCCAGCACGACCAGCAGGATGCTCTCGGGCTTGTCGGCGATGAGGAGGTCGCCCTGCGCCTCGCCCTCGGCCTCACGGATCTGGGTCAGGTGGGCGGCGGCCTCGGACGAGAGGCGCGAGAGGGGCAGGCGGGCGTGGTCGAACAGGAAGCGCTGGGCGTCGGCGCGGGACATCTCGCGGCCCACGATGCGCACGATCTCCGGCGAGAGGAACAGCAGCGGCTCGCCGCTCCCCAGGCAGCGGTTGCCGCCCGTCGAGCCGGCCGTGGTCATCGAGTTGGCGAAGGTGGTGAGCAAGTGGGCGGCGGTGGTGCTCTTGCCGTCGACCACCTCGAACGTCCCGGCGATGGCGATCACGGTCACCACGCTCTGGTCGCGCCGGAAGCCGCGCGAGACGTGGAACGGCCCCCAGGGGTTCGCGCCCTCGTTCTCCGGCACGCACAGGCCGTACTTGGCGGGCTGGCCCTGGGTCGCCATGTCGGTCTTGCCCGGGATGGCCCCCGCGATGTTCCGCAGGATCAGCGTGAAGGCGCGGCCGATGGTGGCGTTGGCCCGCACCCCCGGCCCCAGCGCGTTGTGGCCGAAGTTCAGCTCGCAGCGCTGGATGATCGGGCCGTTGACCAGGATCATGGGCCAGGCGTTGCCCGTGGTGGTGAGCACCCCCAGCGGGTTGAACTCGGGCCGGGCCACGGCCTCGACGGCCGCCATCAGCACCGGCAGATACTCCGGCCGGCAGCCGGCCATCACGGCGCAGACGGCCACCTTCTTCAGCGTGGCCTGGCCCAGCCCGGGCGGGATGGCCGCCAGCACGCGCTCGGGGTCGCGCCCGCCCAGCATGCGCTCGACGCGCTCCTCGGTGGGCGGCACCACCGGCAGGCCGTCGGTGAGGCCCAGCCGGTACATCAGGCCGTTGACCTCTTCGAAGCTGTGTGTGTCCTTCACGTCCAGGAGTTCCAGGTAGTCGCTCGGGCGGGCCATGGGTCGGGATCCGTCATGGGGTTGCGATTGCGCCGGCCCGGAGCCGATCGTTCACCGGAGCGGCTGGGGCACCTCGGCCCGTAGACGGCCCAGGGTACGGCCACAATTGCCGCACGGTGGGCCGCCGGCGTCAAGTGCAGGCAGCTTCGCGCAGTGTCTCAGTCTGAAATGGGACGCCCGTGTTGGCGGCCTCACCCTCCCCAGCCCTCCCTCTCCTGGTGGCGAGGGAGGGAGCCCCGAATCAGCCACTGGTGAGGGCTCACGACCGCCCCCTCTCCCCCAGGAGAGGGGGCCGCCGCGCCAGCGGCGGGGGGTGAGGCTGCCGCGCCAAGCCGCTTGATTTCACCAGAACTGCGCGACTATCCCGCCACCTCCACCCTGCGCGTCACGGAGCGGGAGCTGCCGAAGGTGGGGATGAACAGGGAGTGCTTGCCCGGCCCGCCCGTGACGAGGAGGTTGATGTCTTCGGGCTTGGCGGCGATGGGCACGCCTGCGTTGTCGTCTTCCTTGTCGATCCAGAGCTGCCAGTTGGCGGACTTGTACATGGCACGCAGCCTGCGGTGGGTGCCGACGGTGACGCGCGCCTTCTCCCAGAGGAACGTCTGGGCATCGAGCTTGGAGAGCCCGCCCGCGACGATGGTGTGGGCGTGCTCGGGGCCGAGCGCGACCAGCAGATCGGATTTGTTGGGATAACCGGCGTTGTTGTGGCCGATGGTCGCCATCACGTCGGCGATCACCCCCAGCGTGGTGAAGGCGGAGGTGCAGACGTGGTCGTTGATGTTGTGCGGGGCCTCCCCCGAGAACACCGTCACGGTGCTCTCCTTGCGGTCGAAGCCGCGGGCGACCCGGAAGGGTTCCCAGGGGGTGGCTTCCTCGTTCTCCCCCACGCAGTAGCTGTACTTGGCCGGAGTGCCGTGGGTGGCCTGGTCGCCCTGGCCGGGGATGCCTCCGCCCACGTTCATCAGCAACAGCCGCATGGCCCGCCCGAGCGTCGCGTTCGCGCGGAAGCCCGGCCCGAACGCGCCGTGGGCGACGTTCAACCCGAGCTCCTTCACGATGGGCCCGGAGACCACCATCAGCACCGCGCAGGGATGGGTGGTGGCCTGGACGCCGAACAGGTTGAACGCCGGGTCGCAGGCGGCTTGGACGGCCGCGATCAGCACCGGCATCACCTTCGGCTGGCAGCCGGCCATCACGGCGTTGATGGCGATGTTCTCGACCGTCGCCTCGGCCCAGCGCGGGGCGAGGATGCCGATCACCTCCGAGCCGGGGCGGCCCGCTGCG
>JACQKK010000158.1 GCA_016204605.1 Candidatus Lambdaproteobacteria bacterium | reverse complement strand
GAGGGGTTTTGCAGGGCAATTGCACTCTTGACCTGCCGCGCAATCCCGGACGGAAGCGGCGACTTTGGACTTGCCCTGCGGCGCAGGCTCGGCCTGAAGGGGACAGGTCGTTTGGCGACGTGCGGAACTTCGGATCAGTGAACCTGCCGCAGGGCACCAGTGAGGCCGACTCGGAGCCATCCCGCGTCGCGCTGAAAGTCATCGCGATCACCCGCAGTCTTGCAGCAGTCGCCGAATGACAACGCGATTCACGCCATCTCTCGTGCCTTGGTGCGGCGATCTTTTGCGTCGCTCAGCCAGGGCTCTTTGCAACTGGGGCACCGAGTCTCGTCAATCTCAGCCAGCGTAGATTCGATCGATGTGTTGCAACGCGGGCACGTCCAACTCACTTCATGGGAGATGGGGAGGTAATTTCGGGGATTCACTTCAATCATGTTTACGCCTCCATGCGTTAGTGTCGTCTTAAACCGCTGCCTGCGCAGTCGGCCGAAGGTATGAAAACTCTGTGCCAGGACTGTTGGCTGGCTTCGCGTGGCGCCGTTCTTCAGCCCTGGACGCGGCGATGTCGTCTGCCGGGGGACGTCCACGGGCCGGGCTAGACAGCGACACACAATTGACATCCGTACAGGTCAGAACCATCGAAATCTTCAGGCAATCTACCTCCACGATGTCGGACGACACGCGAGCCGAAGTCGCCTCTATTATTTGCACCGCTTGAAACAATCCAATGCGCCGTCTAGACTGGCGACACGTCGTTCAAGAACAACATGCCCCGAGGGGAGCGCATATGGCGGACTCGAAGCAGGTGAAGGACGAGTTGGTCGTATTCAGGAAGCGGCTCAGCGAGAACTCCCCTATCTTCGTATCCAGGACGGAACCTGGTGAAAACGAACGGTATCAAGGGGTTCTGTTTGGGAGTATTTCAGATGAACTCCTTATCATAGGACGCTTGGAGAATGTACAACTCGCAATGAACGAGAGCATAGTCCTGCGAATGGTTATCGGAAGTCATTTGATTGGGTTTCAATCAAGTGTAGTGAAAGAGATCAAAAATCCATCAATCTATCTTGTTCGCTTCCCAGTCTCCGTTGAAGCCATCAGCATGCGGAAGACGGAGAGAGTGCAGGCTTTCTTTCCCGCGGAAGTGACTACCAAGAGCAAGGAATCTGACAGTGTCTCCGTGTTACAGACACGGATCATCGATATCAGCACCGGTGGCTGTTGTTTCGGGTCGAAAACAAAACTGCCTGCGAATTCGGACGTGAGCATTTCCTTCACATTGCCCGGCCACCGACAAGTTCATTCTCTTCGGGCGCTGGTCCTGTCGAGTACGCTGGCTGGAACCGTCTACAACAATCGCGCAAGGTTCCCCTCAGAAGGGTCGAACATTGCTGTGATCAGGGAAATCGGGGACTGGGTCGGCGAAAGTCTTTCTTTTGTCGCCAAATAGTTGGCAGCCTGCCGAATCCGACCTCACTCCGTGACCGCGAATCATGCCGTCGGCGGTTTGCGCATGAAAGAAGCGAGTTCGTGGTTCTCTGAAGGGATGACCCGCCCGCTACGGATACCTTCAGGGCCTGAATCGGGAGTGATTGCCGATTGCTGGAGCACCGCGAAAGAGCGGCCCGAAGATGTGTTGCGAGGATTCGGGCTGAGCGTAATCAGGATATTACACCCCTGTGCCTTTTGCGCCGGAAAAGGCCGGGCAACCATTACCTTCCCTGTCCCGCTCAGCCCGAATCTCCGCAACCTGTTAGACTGGATGGCGCGGGAGCCGCCGCAGCGGGGCAGCGCGGCGAGGCGGTTCCACAGGCAGCATCGCATCCGGCGGCGGCCGGTCGCCCGACCGGCATACCCGCGAGGGGAGGCCCAGCATGGACAGCACCATGAACAGCACGAGGTTCAGCATCGACCGGCGCGATATCGCGTTCGTGCAGAAGGAGCTGCTGCGGGTGCAGGAGCTGACCCGCCTGGAGGCGTTCAGCGGGTTCACGGAGCAGGATTTCGACCTGGTGGTCTCCGAGGGCATCCGCTTCGCCGAGGAGGTGATGGCGCCGCTCAACCGGGCGGGCGACGAGCATGGCGCGCGCAAGGTGGATGGACGCATCGTCACCCCGCCCGGGTTCCGCGAGGCCTGGCGCCGGTCGAGCGAGCAGGGCTGGCTGGGGGTGGCCGCCCCCCCGGCGTTCGGCGGGCAGGGGCTGCCCTTCTCCGTGGCCATCGGGGTACTGGAGGGGTTCTACGGCGCCAACCCCGCCCTCTACATCACCCAGATGCTCACCGTGGGGGCGGCCGGGCTCATCGTCGCCTTCGGCGACGCCGCCCAGCGGGCGGCCTACTGCGAGAAGATGATCACCGGCCGCTGGGGCGGCACGATGTGCCTCAGCGAGCCCGGCGCGGGCAGCGCCGTGGGCGACATCACCACCCGCGCCCGCAAGACGCCCGAGGGCCACTACCTGATCCAGGGCACCAAGCAGTGGATCTCCGGGGGCGATCACGACCTGGCCGAGAACAACATCCACCTGGTGCTGGCGCGGGTCGAAGGCGCCCCGGCCGGCACGCGCGGGATCAGCCTGTTCATCGTGCCCAAGTACCGGCTCGATGCCGCGGGCGCGCCGGGGCCGGAGAACGACATCGCCACCGTGCGCATCGAGCACAAGCTCGGCATCAAGGCCTCGCCCACCTGCGTGCTCGAATTCGGCGCGCGCGGGGAATGCCGGGGCTTCCTGCTCCAGGCCGAAAACCAGGGCATGGCCCAGATGTTCAAGCTGATGAACGAGGCCCGCCTGGTGGTGGCCTACCAGGGGCTCGGCGCCGCCTCGGCCGCGTACCGCAACGCGCTCGCCTATGCGCGCGAGCGGGTGCAGGGGCTCGCCATCGAGGCGGGCAAGGCCCAGCAGGGCAAGCGCACGGCCATCGTCGATCATCCCGACGTGCGCCACATGCTGCTGACGATGAAGGCCACCGTCGAGGGGCTGCGCGGGCTGATCTACGCGGTGGCCTATTACTCCGATCTCGCCCGCCACGGTCCGCCCGACCGGCGGGCGCACTGTCACGACCTGGTGGATCTCCTCACCCCGGTGGCCAAGAACGCCGGAGCCGATCAGGGTTTCGAGGCCGTGCGGCTCGGCATGCAGGTGCTGGGCGGCGTGGGCTACACCGAGGAGTTCCCCCTGGCGCAGACCCTGCGCGATACCAAGATCGCCTCCATCTACGAGGGCACCACGGGCATCCAGGCGCTCGACCTCGTGACCCGTAAGCTGCGCCTGCGCGAGGGCGCCCCGTTCGCCGCCCTGCTGCGGGAGATCGCCGACGTCGAGCCCCAGCGGGCGCGGGGCCCCTCGCTCGGCCAGGCGATCGCGGAGTGGCAGGCCGCGGTGAACCTGCTCCGGCAAGCGGTGGGCGCCGTGGCCAACCTGGCCGAGGAGCTGGGGCCGCGCCAGGGCGTGTTCAACGCCACGGAGCTCTGCGCCATGTTCGGCGACGTGATGTGCGCCTACTACCTGCTCAAGTCGGCGCTCATCGCGGAAGAGCGGCTGGAAGCGCTGGCCGGCGGCAAGCAGCCGCGCCGGATCGCCGGGGAGAACGAGGACGCGCGCTTCTACTACAACAAGATCAAGACGGCCGAGCACCACGTCTTCCAGATTCTGCCCCGCTGCCGCGCGGTGGCCGCGAAGATCCAGTCCCGCAACTTCGCGGCGCTGGAGGCGCTGCTCTGAAGCGGGGACGGTCTGTCGGCAGCGCGGGCACCTACTTCGGCGCGGCGGGCGGGTTGGCGACGACCTGCTGGATTTCGGCCTTCATGTAGTCGTAGCGCCAAGTGGGCAGCGGGCGGCCGTTGAGGAAGAACGCCGGCACGCCCTTGACCGCGGCGCGAGCGCCGGCCTTCTCGTCGTCGGCCAGCCGCTCCAGCGCCCAGAGCGAGTTGCGGTCGCTCTCGTACTGCTGCAGGTTCAGGCCAGCCTGCCGTGCGAGCGCCAGCATCAGCGAGGAGCTGAGCTGGCGGGTGTTGCGGTACAAGAGGTCGTGCATTTCCCAGAACAGCCCCTGCTTGCCGGCGGCGAGGGCCGTCAGGGCCGCCTCGTTGGCGAGCGGATGGAGGGTCGTCAGCGGGTAGTGCTTGTACACGACCTTGAGCTGGGTCGGGAAATCCGTCAGCAGGCGCGCCACGACCGCTTGCGCGCGCATGGAGTAGTCGCTCTGGTAGTCCCCGAACTCGACGAGCGTGGCGATCGCCTCGGTCGGCCCGCGCACGGGCGAGTTCCCGATCGGAATCTCGTAGACGGTCGCCTCGGGCTCCGCGCCCAGTACCGCATCGAGGCGCGCCTGCATGGCCGCGATGCGGCTGCGCAAGTCCAGCGTCTCTTCCTGCAGGTGGCCGATCTGCTGCTGGAGCTCCTCGGTGGTCGGCCCCGTGGGCGCGGTGGCCTCGGCAGGTACAGGCGTTTCGGGCGCGGGTTGCCCGGGCGGTAGCGCGCCGGCCGGCGGCGCGGTGACCGCGGGCGGCACCTGCTGCGCCAGCGCCGGCAGGGGATGCATGGCGATGCCGAATGCGATGGCGGCCCACATGATAGTGGCCGCCACGCGCACGCACGGCATCGCTGGCAGCGCCCCGCAGGCCGGCCTCGGTCTCAGGATCTGCACGCCAGGCACCATGGAGGCGGGTTTCCAGCAGGGTGGGCCCGCGCCGGAACGGGCGCGGGCGGCGGCATCGTGAAAACACCGCCATGGCAACGCGGCCGGAATTGTGTCACCCTCACCGGCCGCAGGTGGTATGGCGCCGGGCGCGCGCCGCGCCGCCCGAATCGACCCTGGTCGGCCGTCCCGGCTCGGCGCAGGGCGTGCGCATCACGCGACGTCTACGTTTACCATAGAACCCGCACCCGCAAAACCGGGCGACTCCGATGGCCTCCCCCTCCTCGGGCATGGACGCGCTGCTCGATGCGCTGGAAGCGCTCGAGGGGCTCCTGAACGAAAACGCCCTCCAGCCGCTGCACCAGTATGCCGAGACCGCGCTGGCGCACTGGAGCCGTGTGGCCGAGGGCAAGGAGCAGCTGTTGCCGCGCCTGACGGCCGACGGGTACATACCGAATTCCTTTCATTTCGGCCTGGAGCGGATTCCCGCCCACCGCATCGAAGCGGTGCCGGCGCGGGAGGAGCCCCCGCCGTTCGCCGAGCGGCTGGCCGTGCGCCTCACTGCGCTGCACGTCCGGCTGGAGCGCTACTTTGCGCAGTCCGGCTACCGCAGCAGCGCCGAGCAGTGCGACCAGGCGATGCTCGCGTGCGCCCGCCTCTCCCGCTTCCTTGCCGGGGTCTGCCTGGAGGACGAGATGGCGCGGGAGCGGCTCGCCGCCGCGGCAACCGCACCGGCGGCTAGCCCAGCGGCCTGGCCGGACGCCGGCGAGGAGGCCCCGCCGGATACCGCGCCGGACATGGCACCTGCGCGCCTGCCGTCCCGCGCTTCGGCAGACGCGGGGTCGCCGGAACCCGCCGCAGTGGGCTGCGCGGATGGGGCCGCGCTGCCCCCTGCACCGCCCTGCGCATCGCCCGAGGCGCGGGTCGATGCCGAGGGAGTGGAGCGCCATCTCGGCGAGACGCGCGGCGCGATGTTCCTCTGGGAGCCGTACCTGAACGAGGTCGTCGTGGCCTGGGAGCAGAACGGCCTCACGGCCTTCGACGACGCCCTCGAGACCGTGCGCGGCCTGCTGGCGCTGGCGCCCGACGTGCGGCAGGCGCGCCGCTATCCCGGGGGATACCCGCTGCGGCCGCTCGGCCAGCGCCGCATCAAGGTGACCGTCATGGAACCGCAAGTGCGGCCGCTGCGCGGGAAGTCCATGTTCGCCGTGCGCTTCGCCCAGCTCGTGCGCCGGCTCGAAGAGGGTCCGCCCCTGGCCGACGCGCCCGCGGCGGCGCTGGCCGCCGATGTGCGCCAGTTCCTCGAGATGGCCCGGCAGAACCACTACATGCTGGCCGGCGCGCCGAGCTTCTGGAGCGTATCGCGGCAAGGGCTGCCGCTCATCCGCGGCCGTCCTGCTTCGCACCCGGCCTTGCTTGATCCGATGGATTTCTTTAAGAAGGCTCTATTGTTCCACAACCGCACCTACACGGTGGATGGCGGGGGGGCGGATGCCATGTACCTGCAGGTGCGGCAGCTTGAACGGTATCACCGGTTCCAACTCGGCAGCGGCGCACGTCCGCTGAAAGGGCTGATCGACGAGTGCCTCCGCGGGTGGGAGGAGAACCGCTGGAGCGCCTTCACCGAAGGGCTGCTGCGCATCGGTGAGGCGCTGCGGGCGCAGGCGCGTACCGGCGAGACCCCGTCGGCCTGACCCACGCCCGGGCGCAAGCCGCGCGCAGGCAGCACACACCCGGCCCGCCAGCCCCGGCCCGGCAGCCCCGGCCCGGCAGCACAGTGCAACCCGGACACCCCTCACCTCATGGAGGCCCGTATGGCGCAAGTCCCCATTCGCATCGGGATCATCGGTGCTGGCGGAATCGTGAAGACCAAGCACCTCCCCGGCTTCAGCAAGATCGACGACTGCAAGGTGCTGGTGGTGTGCAACCGCCGCCGGGCCACGGCCGAGGCGGTCGCCAAGGAGTGGAACATCCCCGACGTGGTCGACGGGCCGGAAGAGGTCACCAAGCGCGCCGACATCAACGCGGTTCTGATCGGCACCTACCCGAACCTCCACAAGGATCTGGCCATCGCCGCCCTGAAGGCGGGCAAGCACGTCTTCTGCCAGGCGCGCATGGCCCGCAACCTGGCTGAGGCCAAGGAGATGCTCAACGAGGCCAAGCGCCACCCGAAGCTGGTGAACCAGATCTGCATCGGCCCGCGCATCCAGCCCGGTGAGAAGTTCATGGCCAAGCTGGTCAAGGACGGCGAGCTGGGCGCGCTGCGGATGGTGCGGGCGAACTTCCTGCTGGGCGATGCGCTGGATCCCAACCTGCCCATGCACTGGCGCTTCGATCGCACGCTCTCGGGCAACCAGATCATGGGCGTGGGCATCATCTACGAGGCGCTTAACCGGGTGTTCGGCCCTGCACGCACCGTCACCGCCAGCGGCAAGGTCTTCACGCCCGTGCGCAAGGACAAGGAGACCGGCAAGCCGCAGAAGGTCGAGATTCCGGAATCGGTCTGCATGACGGGCGAGCTGGAGAACGGCGCCCACTACGTGTTCACGTTCTCGGGCATCACCGCCTTTCCGCCGCCCCCCACCATCGAGATCTACGGCACCAAGGCGGTGCTGGTGTACGACCAGGCCACCCACACCCTGCGCATGGGCAAGGTGGGCAAGAGCAAGGAGCTGGAGCCGCTGGCGATCCCGCCCAAGCTGCGCGGCGAATGGACCACCGAGCAGGACTTCGCCAACGCCATCCGCAAGGGCACGCCCGTCTCGCCCGACTTCAAGGAGGGCATGATCTACATGCAGTTCATGGAGGCCGTACGCCTCTCGCTGGACCAGGGCAAGACCATCAAGCTCCCCTTCAAGTAGAGCCGCAGGAGGGCATGGGGGAAGCCTTTGCAGGTGGAATCCGAATCCCGGTGACACCGCGCGCCGGGACGCCGGGAGTGTGCCGTGGTGTCGGAGTCGTGCTGGGGGGCCGTCGCAGCCTCACCCCCGGCGCTGGCGCGGCTGCCCCCTCTCCTGGGGGAGAGGGGGCCTGGACTTTGGCCCTTGCCGGTGGCCGGTTCGGGGCTCCCTCCCTCTCCACCAGGAGAGGGAGGGCCGGGGAGGGTGAGGCCGCCACGACGAGCGCCAGATCGCAGATTGGATCGCTGCCCGGGAAGCCGCTCGGCTTGCCATCGCCCGCAAATCCGCCTAAGAAGACTCTGGGGCGCGCCGCCTCTCGCCGTGGGGCCGATCGGCACCCGACGCGGCGCGGCGGACCTCTCTCCCCGGCCCCCGCTCCAAGAATTGGAGAGCGGATGGAGCGGCGCCCGCCCGCGACACCTCACGCACCGGAATCCCCATGGCACAGAGGCCCATCCGCATCGGCATCATCGGTGCCGGAGCCATCGTCAGGAACCGCCACCTGCCGGGCTTCAGCACGGTCGAGGATTGCCGGGCCGTGGTGGTGTGCAACCGCCGCCGCGAGACGGCCGAGGCCGTGGCAAAGAAGTGGGAGATTCCCCACGTCGTCGATACGCCGGAAGAGGTGCTGGCGCGGGACGACATCAACGCGGTGATCGTGGGCACCTACCCGAACCTGCACCGGGCGCTCGCGCTCGCGGCCTTCAAGCACGGCAAGCACGTGCTGGTGCAGTCGCGGATGGCATACGACTGGGCCGATGCCAAGGCCATGCTCGCCGCCGCCAAAAAGCACCCCGAGCTGGTGAACCAGGTCTGCATCACCGGGCGCTCCGTGCCCGCCGAGGGGTTCCTGACCAGGCTGGTGCGCGCGGGCGAGCTGGGCGAGCTCAGGCTGGTGCGGGCCAACGCGCTGCTGGGCGACGTGCTGGACCCCGAGGCGCCGCTGCACTGGCGCTTCGACCGGGAGCTTTCCGGCAGCAACATCGGCCACGTGGGCATCTGGAACGAGTGGCTGAACCGCATCATGGGGCCGGCCAAGACCGTCGCCGCCACCGGCAAGGTCTTCACGGCGAGGCGCAAGGACCCCGTGACAGGCAAGCTCAGGCCGGTGGACATCCCCGAGTCGGTCTGCATCTCGGGCGAGATGGAGAACGGCGCACACTACGTCTACACGTTCTCCGGCGTCTCGGCGTTCCCGCCGCCCGCGACGCTCGAGGTGTACGGCACCAGGGGCACGCTGTACTACGACCACGAGCGGCAGGACATCCGCATCGGCAGGGTCGGCAAGTCCCAGGCACTCGAGCCGGTGACGATCCCCGAGCCCGAGAAGACCCGATGGACAGTCGAGCAGGACTTTGCTAACGCCATCCGCAAGGGCACGCCCGTCACCCCCTCGTTCGCCGACGCGATGGCGTATACGATGTTCGTAGAGGCCGCGCGCCGTTCGCTGGACCAGGGCAAGACCATCCGCCTGCCCCTCCGGTAGCCGCGAGGCGGGCCCACCGGGGCGGCGTCGCCTGGCGCTCCCCTTCACCGCGCAAGCTTGCGAGCCATGGACATCGAGATCATCTGCACGGGCGACGAGGTGCTCACCGGCAAGATCGTCAACGCCAACTTCTCCTACATCACGCAGAAGCTGGAGGATTACGGCCTGCCCGTCTCGCGCGGGGCCACCGTGGGCGACGACCGGGGCGAGCTGATGCGGGCGTTCCTGGAGGCGGGCTCCCGCGCCGAGTTCGTCATCGTCAACGGCGGGCTCGGCCCCACCGTGGACGACCTCTCCCAGGAGATGGCCGCCAAGGCCGCGGGGGTCGAGCTGGAGCTGCGGGAGGAATGGGTGGAGCGGATGCGGCGCCACTTCGCGCGCCGCGGCCGCACCATGACCGACAACAACAAGAAGCAGGCCATGCTGCCGGTGGGGGCCGAGATTCTCGACAACCCCATCGGCACGGCCTGCGGCTTCGCCGTCGCGATCGGCAAGGCCCGCTTCTTCTTCACCCCCGGCGTGCCGCGCGAGATGTACCGCATGCTGGAGGAGCAGATCATCCCGCGCATCCTGGAACGGACGGGCTCCCAGGGCGTGATCGTGCTCAAGCGCTTCCACTCGTACGGCATCGGCGAATCCCATGCCGACGCCATGCTGAAGGGGCTGGAAGACCTGGCCCCCGACGGCAGCCTCAAGCTCGGCTTTCGCGCCCACTACCCGCAGCTCGAGACCAAGCTCACCGTGCGCGCGGCGTCCGAAGCGGAGGCGCGCGCGATGCTGGCCCCGGCCGAGGCCCGGGTGCGGGAGCGCATCGGCAACTTCGTGCTGTGCGAGGATGAGCAGACGCTGGAAGGGGTGATCCAGCAGATGATGGTGCGCCAGCAGGCCACGCTGACCGTGGTGGAGGATTTCACCGGCGGCCAGATCGCCGCGCGCCTGACCGGCCAGGAGGGGGCCGAGCAGTTCTTCGATCGCGGCGCCGTCTGCCTGACGCGCCACCAGAAGCAGCAACTGTTCGGGCTCGACCGCGCCCTGGTCGAGCAGGGCAACGGCCTTCCGCTGGCGGCGACCCTGGCCGAAAAGGCCCGCAAGGTCGGCGGCTCGACCCACGGGCTGGCCGTGCTGGTCTCCCTCGAGCCCGCGTCCGATACGGGCACGCAGAACGGCACCGTGTTCATCGCGCTGGCGACCTCCAAGGGCACCGTGACCCGCGAGGCCAGGCTGGCCGGCATCCGCAACTGGGTGCGCCTCGGGGCCATCGAAATGGGCCTCGATTCGGTACGCCGCCACCTGCAGGGACTGCCCCTGGAGGAGCGCACCGATTTCGAGCAGACCCGCAGCGTGGCCCGCTGAGAAGCGCCGGCACCGGGCCTGCCCTGGGCCTGACCGGAGCCGGCCCCGGGCCGGATCCCCGGGCAGACGCGTGCGACTTTCCCCGCCGCATCCCCTTCCCGCGAGGCACCATGAGCGCATCTCCCTCCGCATTCCGCCAACAGGCCCGCATCGTCGCCCTCGAGGCCGTGTTGCGCCCGCAGCTCGACGCCCTGGGGCTGGCCCGTCAGGCGGTGCAGTCGGCGCTGGAGGGCGCCGACTACTTCTCCGTGCTGGAACACCTGATCCCCCAGCGCGGCCGGGCGCCGGCCGAAGCGCTCAAGCAGGCCATCGCGTCGCTCGAGGAGCTGCTGCGCATCAAGACGTTCGCGCACCCGGCGCTGACGGGCGGGCTGCCGCTGGTGCCGGTGGTGTTCGGCACCGGCGGCCACCGGGGGGAGATCGGGCGCGGCCTGACGCTGGTGCACATCCACGCCATCATCCAGGCGCTGCTCGCTCAGATCGCCGGCCTGGACGCGGCCGGGCTGCGCCAGCACTTCAACTCGGACGACCTGGCCGAGGTGAAGCGCAAGGGGTTCGTGATCGGCCATGACAACCGCCTGTTCAACCCGGACTTCGCGCTTTACACCGCCCACCTGCTCCAGGCGGCGGGCTACCGGGTCTGGTACGCAGGGCGGGTGGCGACGCCGGAGCTGAGCCGGGTGGGGCCGATCGAGGGCTGGGCGGGCGCCCTCAATTTCACCCCCAGCCACAACCCGTTCCGCTACGGCGGGATCAAGTTCAACCCGGCCGATGGCGGCCTCGCGGGCAACGACCTCACGGACCCGCTGGCCGAGGAGGCGAACCGGCTGCTCGCCGCCTCGCAGCCGGCAGCGTGGCCCGCCTACGTCGAGCTGGACCGCCTCGTCAGCGCACAGGGCGCGCGCACGGAGACGGTGGACGTGCACGAGATCTACATCGAGAGCCTGCGCCGCCACCCGATCGTCCGGCTGGACGAGCTGGTGCAGACCATCCGGGCGCTGCCCGCTGGCGAGCGCCTGCGCTGGATGGCCGACCCGGTCTGGGGCGGGGCCGTGCCCATCTACCAGCGCCTGCAGCAACTGCTCGGCGCCGACGTGTTGGGGGTGCTGCACACCGAGGACGACGCCTACTTCGGCGGGCAGACCACCGAGCCCAACGAGCAGACCCTGGGCGAGGCGCTGGCGGGGCTCAAGGCCAGCCCGGCCCGCCACAAGGTGGCCATCCGCAACGACCCCGATGGCGACCGCGGCCTGGTGGGCGACGAGGGCGGGGCCATCAAGATGAACCGCTTCGCCGCCCTGGTGATGCGCTACCTGATCGAGCGCGGCACCAAGGGCGAGATCGCCACCACGCTGCCCACCAGCCGGCTGGGCGTGGCCTATGCCCGTGCCCACCGGCGCAGCGCGCGCCTGACCGCGGTCGGCTTCAAGAACTTCCGCCCCTATCTCGCCAGCGGCGAGGCCATGCTGGCCTACGAGGAGAGCGACGGCATGACCATCGCCGGCCACACCCTCGACAAGGACGGCGTGCTGGCGGGGCTGATGGCGGTGCGCATCGTGCTGCACTACCGGCGGCCGCTCAACGACCTGCTCGCCGAGATCGAGAACGAGGTGGGCCACTACCACTGGCGCCAGGAGAACTTCCCGGTCGAGGTCTCGGCCGCCCAGGTGCGGGAGCGGCTGACCCAGCTCGCCCATGTCCAGCCGGGCAGCCACCTCGAAGGCGAGGGGCTCCGGCTCAAGGTCAAGGCCGTGGACGCCCGCGATGGCTACCACTTCGAGTTCGAGGACGGCAGTTGGCTCATGATGCGCCCCTCCGGCACCGAGCCCAAGGTGCGCGTCTATGCCGAGACCTGCGAAGGGCCGGAGGCCACCCAGCGCCTGTGCGCCATGGGCAAGGCGCTGGCGCTGCGCATCGTGCGCGGAGCGTGACCCGGCGCGCGGCCCAGGTTGTCATTCGCCCGCGGTTCCGCTAAGGTCGGGTGAGGGAAGGGCAGGGGGGCCGAGGCCCTCCGCCCTTCTTCACGGGATCAGGGAAGATCGCGTCCGTCCGAGCAGGAAGCGCCGGCCATGACCAGTCCCCTGCATGTGCTGTATCCGATCAGCGGCAACCCGCCCACCTGGGGTCACGCCGACGTGCTGGAGCGCGCCGCGCGCATCTTCGGCAAGGTCACCTGGGCGCTGGCCGTCAATCCGAACAAGACCTACCTGTTCAGCGAGGCCGACCGGCTCGCCATGATGCAGATGTACGTGAGCCACTACGGCCTGAGCAACGTCACCCTCGGCACCTACCAGGGGGCGACCGTCCGCTTTGCGGAACGCATCGGCGCGCAGTTGATCCTCAAGGGGCTCCGCAACGCCACCGACCTGCAGGCTGAGATGGAGCAGGCGATGGGCAACCGGGGCATGAACGCCACCATCGACACCATCTCCATGTTCACTTCGCCGCGCTACTCGATGATCAACTCCAGCCTGATCCGCGAGCTGGCGCTGCTCGGCGAACGCATCGACGATTATGTGCACCCCGCCGTCGCGGCCCGGGTGCAGGAAGTGCTCAGCCGCGGCGGCGCCGCCTCGTCCTGACGCGCCGCCGGGCAGCCGGCGTATGGCCCCGCCGCAGGCTGCGACGGGCCATCGGCACCAAGGGCGCCCCGGATGGCGCCCGCGATCCAGCGGCAGTTTCCGCCGGGTCGTCACCGCTGGATGCGGGCCCGCCATGGACAGGTTCACCCGCGGGGCCTTGGCGAAGGGGTTCGGCTTCGCGTTCGCGCTGCTGCTCGCGCTGACGGTGCTGACCTTCCAGCGCCAGGACCCCACGCTAACCAATCTCGTCTCGCCGCAGGAGGGCATCGGCAATTGGCTGGGCATCGGCGGAGCCCTGCTGGGGGGCACGCTGGTGGAGCTGGTCGGCGCCAGCGCGCTGCTGCTGCCGCTGCTGGCGCTGAACTGGCTGCTCGCCGCCAGGCGCCGCCCCCCGCTCGCCCGCTATCTGGCGCTGGGCGCCATCGCGCTGCTGACCCTGGCCGGCCTGCACGGCCTGGCGACCGGCGCCTCCGAGCCGAGCATGGAAGCCGCCCGGCTGACCGGCCCGGGGCTGGCCGGCACCGCGATCGGCGGCTGGTTCCGGATCACCCTGGGCCCCTGGCTGGGCGGCGCGGCACTGGCCGGGATGGTGGCCTACCTCGCGGGACGCCTGCTCTACGTCGATGCGGCCCGCACGGGGCTGCGCGATGCGCGCACGTTCCTCGCCTTCGGGCTGGCCCGGCTGGCGCTGGTCACGCTCGCCTCGCGCCGACGGCTCGGGCGGGCGTGGCGCGCCGCCCGCACCGGCGGCCCGACCCCGCTCGGTCATGCGCGCCGGGCCATCGCGAACGGAGGCCGCGCCCTCCGGCGCCGGGCCGCGGCGGGCTGGATCACGCTCCGGGAGCGGCTGGGCCACGGCCCGGCCTCGATCTCGCGGATCAAGGCGCTGCGGCGCCGGCAGACCGCCCCGCCGCCGCCCCGGCCCATCGCGTTCACGGCGGCCCCCCCGGCGCAGGGTGCAGCCGACGCGCGGGGGCCGTCCCCCGTGGCGCCCGCGCCGGGGTCGCCGCTGCGGCGACCCCTGCCGAAACTGCGGGAAGGCGAGATCGACACCTGGTTCGGCGACCTCGTGCCGGCCGATCCCGTCACGGAGCGGGCCGAGCGCCGCACGGCCGCCGCGGCTGCCCCGGCCGCCATCGCGACGGCGCCGGGTGGTGTTCCTGAGGCTCCCGTTGCTCCCGCCCCAGGGGCGGATGCGTTCCATCGGGGAGCGGCGGCCGCGCCGGGCCATTCGCGATCGGCCGGGAGCGAGCCGGCTGCGGGCCCGGCTCCATCACCCGCCACGACCGACGGCGCGGCGCCGGCCGGGAGCCTCCGGCAGCCTCGACCGGCGGAGCAGCGGGTGGAGATCGCGCCGCCCGAGGGCGCGCTCCGGTTGGGCGAGGCGTTCCTGCGCCACTACGAGGAGGACCTCGATCTCGAATGGGAGCGCCTGGTGAAGGGTCGCAAGCCGCTCGAGCCCGGGCCATCGGGGAACGGGCCGCCGCCCCGGCGGTGAGCGCAGGCCGGCCCTGCCGCGCCCTTGCCGGGGACGCCCCGCGCGGCGACCGTGAAAAAAACGACCGACTGGCGCAAGCGGTATTGACAAGCCGGGCTGTATTGCATAGGTTCAAGGTGCATCCGACTGCATCCTTCGCCACCTGTACAATCCCCTCGTTCAAGCCCGGAATGTGACGGCGGGTCACATCCATGCATCGGGCCTTCAGGCGGAGCAACGAAATCCCGCGAGCCCTGGGCGCGCGAGGCGCAATGTGGTCCCGGAGCAATGGCGCCCCGGAGAGAGGCTTCCGTATACGCGCCGACCCAACGCCGGTGCGCGCCATGCTGGGCCGGCCGCGGCGGCAGACCAGCGACCGCCGGGACGGCTGGCCCGTGCGCATCCACGATCGTTGCGCACGATCCTTCTTCTTGATCGCCCCATCCTGCGATGCCTGTGCTGAAGAAGTTGCCGTTCGCCGATGTACTCACCCCCGGCTTCCGGGACCCACAGGGCGGATCGCGCTGCCGCGCGGTGACGCCCGACCACCAGCCTGACCACGTGTTACATGGCTTCGAGTAAAGCTCAGACCGCCCCCGAAAAGACATCCGAAGAAGTCGCGGCCCTGCCCGCTCCCGATCCCAAGAGCCCGCCCAGTCCGCCGGCCCAGCAGCCGGCGATGAACCTGACCGAGCTCAAGCGGCACAGCATCGCCGTGCTGAACCAGATGGCCAAGCAGTTCAACATCGAGAACGCCAGCAGCCTGCGCAAGCAGGACTTGATCTTCGCGCTGCTGCAGGCGCAATCGCAGTTGAACGGCGTGATCTACGGTTCCGGCGTGCTGGAAACGCTCCCGGACGGCTTCGGCTTCCTGCGCTCGCCGGACTACAACTATCTGCCCGGCCCGGACGATATCTACGTCTCGCCCTCGCAGATCCGCCGGTTCAACATGCGGACGGGGGATACCATCTCCGGGCAGATCCGCCCGCCCAAGGAGAACGAGCGCTACTACGCGCTGCTCAAGGTCGAGGACCTCAACTTCGAGCCGCCGGAGAAATCGAAGGACAAGATCCTGTTCGACAACCTGACCCCGCTCTATCCCGAGCGGCGCATCATGCTCGAGCGCAGCCAGGACGACCTCACCACCCGCATCATGGACCTGATCGCGCCCGTGGGGATGGGCCAGCGCGGGCTGATCGTGGCGGCGCCGCGCACCGGCAAGACGATGATCCTCCAGACCATCGCCAACAGCATCGCGGTCAACCACCCGGACATCGTGCTGATCGTGCTGCTGATCGACGAGCGCCCCGAGGAGGTGACCGACATGGAGCGCTCCGTGCGCGGCGAGGTCATCAGCTCCACCTTCGACGAGCCCGCCACCCGCCACGTCCAGGTGGCGGAGATGGTGATCGAGAAGGCCAAGCGCCTCGTCGAGCACCAGCGCGACGTGGTGATCCTGCTCGATTCCATCACCCGGCTCGCCCGCGCCTACAACGCCGTGGTGCCCCCCAGCGGGAAGATCCTCTCGGGCGGCGTGGATTCCAACGCCCTGCACAAGCCCAAGCGCTTCTTCGGCGCGGCGCGCAACATCGAGGAGGGCGGCTCGCTCACCATCATGGCCACGGCGCTGATCGATACCGGCAGCCGCATGGACGAGGTGATCTTCGAGGAGTTCAAGGGCACCGGCAACATGGAGCTCGGGCTCGACCGCAAGCTGGTGGACAAGCGCATCTTCCCCGCGATCGACATCTCGAAATCCGCCACCCGCAAGGAAGAGCTGCTCATCCCCAAATCCGACCTGGATCGCATCTGGGTGCTGCGGCGGGTGCTGGCCCCGCTCAACTCCGTCGAGAGCATGGAGTTCCTCTCCAGCAAGCTCATCAACTACCGCACCAACGCCGAATTCCTGGCCATGATGGACAAGATGTAGCGCGCTTCCCGCGGGGGTAGGATTCTGCCATACTGAAAAGATTCACAGACCGTCGCCAGAAGCCGTCGCGACCCCGCGACGCGGACGGGGCGGCGGGAGCGGCCGCGTGCCGCGTCGCCCACCGAGCGAGGAACGCCACCATGAAGGCAGAGATTCATCCCGAGTACACGGAAACCCAATTCGTCTGCGCCTGCGGCGAAGCGTTCAAGGCCATGTCGACGGCGGGGGGCACGGTGCACGTCGAGATCTGCTCGGTGTGCCACCCCTTCTTCACCGGCAAGGAGAAGCTGATCGACTCGGCCGGGCGGATCGAGAAGTTCAACCGCCGCTACGGACGCAAGCAGGCCTGAGCCGGGGTTCGCTTTCTTCGCATGCTTCCCAATCTCGACGAGGTGGCGGGCCGCTTCCGGGACGTGACCCGGATGCTGTCCGACCCCACCGTGATCGCCGACACGGCGCAGTTCCGCAAGCTCGCCAAGGAGCACGCGGAACTGACGCCCATCGTCGACGCCTACGCGCAGTATCGCAAGCTGGAACAGGAGCTGCAGAGCCAGGAGCAGCTCGCCGCCGACCCGGCCGAAGACGCCGACCTGCGCGCGCTGGCCGGCGAGGAGACGCCGCTGCTGCGCAAGCGGCTGGCCGAGCTGCAGCAGGAACTGCAGGCCCTGCTGGTGCCGAAGGACCCCCTCGACAACTCGAACATCGTGCTCGAGATTCGCGCCGGCGCGGGCGGCCAGGAAGCGGCCCTGTTCGTGGCCGACCTGCTGCGCATGTACCAGCGCTATGCCGAGCGCCAGGGCTGGCGCTGGGAATGGCTCAGCTCCAGCCCGAGCGAGGTGGGCGGGTTCAAGGAGATCATCGTCGGGATCGAGGGCAACGAGGTCTACAAGCAGCTCAAGTTCGAGGGCGGGGTGCACCGCGTGCAGCGCGTGCCCCAGACCGAGACCCAAGGGCGCATCCATACCTCGACCGCCACGGTGGCCGTCCTGCCGGAAGCGGAGGATATCGAGGTCAACCTGAACCCGGGCGACCTCAGGATCGACGTGTTCCGCTCCTCGGGGCCGGGCGGCCAGAGCGTGAACACCACCGATTCGGCGGTGCGCATCACCCACCTCCCCACCGGCATGGTCGTCCAGAGCCAGGACGAGAAGTCGCAGCACAAGAACAAGGCCAAGGCGCTCAAGGTGCTCAAGGCGCGCATCACCGACATGCTGCGCGAGGAACAGCACAAGAAGCAGGCCGACCAGCGCCGCAGCATCGTGGGCACGGGCGACCGCAGCGAGCGCATCCGCACCTACAACTTCCCCCAAGGCCGGGTCAGCGACCACCGCATCGGGCTCACGCTCTACCGCCTCGAACAGTTCCTGGCAGGCGAGATCGACGAGATGGTCGAGGCCCTGCTCACCAACGAGCAGGCCGAGAAGCTCAAGCGGCTGTGAGCGGCCGCCGGCCGCTCATACCAGAGCGCATTCAAAGGTGAACAATAGCCGTGTGCCTGAGGAGCCCTGCGGAGCAGGGCGTCTCGAAGGCCACGGCCCGCCCCCCGCGCCCTTCGAGACGCGCTCCGCTTTGCTCCGCGCTCCTCAGGGACGCGGATCATTTATCTCATCTCGAACGCCAAATAGTATCAATGCTCCGTTTCCGGGAGCCACTCGCCCTCCTCGACACGTGTCCGCAGGAATTTCAGCGTGAGCTCGACCAGCTCCGCGGGGGGCGCGTCGGTGTCGAGCCCCCGCCACAACTCGAGGCTGGAACGGTACTTGGCCAGGTAGCGCCGGCACGCCGGGCAGAGCCAGAGGTGCAGGCGGAAGGCCCACTGCTGCCGGCGCGCGAGCTTGCGCTCCAGGTAGTCGGCGAGGAAGTCCCTCACCTCCGTGCAGTTGTAAAGCACCGTGATCGGCATGGCGTCTACCGGGCCTCCTCAGGGTTCAGGCGCTCGCGCAGCCGGCCGAGCAGGAGCTGCCGCGTGCGGTGCAGCCGGACGCGCACCGCTCCCTCGCTGAGGGCGAGCGCCTCGGCCACTTCCCGCGACGTCAACCCCTGGATATCGCGCAGCTCGAACACCGCGCGGTTCAGCGCGGGCACCTGCGCCAGCGCATCGTCGAGCAAGGCGCGCAGCTCCTTCCGCAGCACAGTCTGCTCCGGCGTGAGCCCCCAGTCCGTAAAGCCGTGCACGTTCGCCGAGCGGCGCCACAGCTCCGACTCGTCGAGGTCGCCGGTGATCGTCCAGGGGTCGCGCCGCTGCCGCTTCAGCCGGTCGATGGCCTTGTTGTACGCGATGGCGAGCAGCCAGGTGTTGAAGCGGGCCCGCCCGTCGAAGCCGGCCAGCCCCTGATAGGCGGAAAGAAAGGTCTCTTGCGTGATTTCCTGCGCATCTGCGTCGTTGCGCAGCATGCGGTTGACCAGCCGATGGACGGCGCCGTGGTGGCGGCGCAGCAGGTCGTCGAACGCCCCGGCGTCGCCGGCCTTGGCCCGCCGCACGAGCGCGGCCGAGGGGTCATCGCGCGCTGCCTTGTCCAAGGCTCCCCCCAGCCGGGTGTCCGTGCCGCACGGCAGAGGCCCCGCCCCCCGCGCTGTAACGTTTCCCTCGCCAGACCGTCTGAGTCTATCGAAGCCACGGGAGCGCGTCGAGGCTGACAGGTCCGGCACCGGCCAGGGGGATGGTGCCGCCGGTCCGCGGAAAGCGTTCGGCCGCCCCCCAAAGCCAACATGGAGGCATCATGATTGCGAGGGCACAGGAGCCGCTGCTGGATTGGCATGCGCCGTACCCGGGGGTCGATCTGATGCGGGAGCTCGGTCAGCCCCGCACTTACCGCCGCCACACGCCGCTGTTCGCGCCGGGCGAACGGGCCACCCACCTCTACCTGCTCGACGAGGGGGAGGTGAGGCTCTCGCGCTCCACCGCCGACGGCCGCGAGCTGACGCTCGATCACCTCACCCGCGGCGCCGTGTTCGGGGAGACGGAGGTGCTGCTCGACACGCCGCGCGAGACGCTGGCGCTCGCCCGCACCGACGCGCAGGCGCGCCTGCTGGACCGCGGCACCCTCGATGCGCTGATGGCTGCGGATGCGCGCGTCGGGTGCTGGCTGAGCCGCCTGCTCAGCCACCGCCAGGCCCAGCTCGCCGCCCGCCTGGAGACGCTGCTGTTCAAGAGCGCCAACGGCCGGGTGGCGCAGGTGCTGGTGGAGCTGGCCCAGGAGCACGGCCAGCCCACCCGCGAGGGCACGCTGATCGACTACCCGATCACCCACCAGGAGATCGGCAACCTGATCGCCACCACCCGGGAAACCGTCAGCTACGCCTTCATGGAGCTGCGCCAGCGCGGCCTGATCTCGACCCGGCAGCGCAGGACCATCGTCCTCGACCTCGCCGGGCTGGGCGCGATGGCGCTGGCCTGAGCCGGCCGGGTGGGTCACCGGCCCGCCGCATCGGCCGCGCGATGCACCCGGTCACGCCGAGTGGCGCTGGTGGCGCTCCATCATGGCGACGAAGCGGTCGAACAGATAGGCGGCATCGTGGGGGCCGGGGCTCGCCTCGGGGTGGTACTGCACCGAGTAAGCCGCCACGTGCAGGCTCTCCAGCCCCTCGAGGGTCTTGTCGTTCAGGCTGCGGTGGGTCACCTGCACCCCGGCCGGCAGCGAGCGCTCCTCCACGGCGAAGCCGTGGTTCTGGGCGGTGATCTCGACCTTGCCCGTGGGCAGATGGAGCACCGGGTGGTTGGCGCCGTGATGGCCGAACTTGAGCTTGTACGTTCGGCCGCCCAGGGCCAGCCCCAGGATCTGATGGCCCAGGCAGATGCCGAACACGGGCAGCTTGCCCAGCAGCGCCTGCACGTTGCGGATCGCTGCCTGCACCGGCTCGGGATCGCCAGGGCCGTTCGAAAGGAACACCCCGTCCGGGCGGCGCGCCAGCACCTTCTCGGCGGAAAAGTCGAACGGCGCCACCTCGATCTCGGCCCCGCGCGCGGCGAGGCTGCGCAGGATGTGGTACTTGATGCCGAAGTCGTAGGCGATCACCTTGAAGCGCGGGCGCGGGGTGCCGCCGGCGCTCCCATCGCGCCAGGCGAACGGCTCGCGCACGGAGACTTCGCGGGCCAGGTTCTGGCCCACCATGCCCGGCAGGGCCGCCGCCTGGGCGCGCAGCGCCTCGAGATCGGCGCCCTCCGCCGGCGTGATCAGGCCGGGCACGGTGCCCTTGTCGCGCAGGGCGATCACGAGCGCCCGCGTATCGATCCCCTCCAGCAGCGTGACGCCGTGGCGGCGCAGGTAGGCGTCGAGCGTCCCGGAGGCGCGCCAGTTGCTGGCGATCTCGCTGAGCTCCTTGACGATCATCCCGTTGCAGTACGGCTTGCGGGATTCGATGTCTTCGGAATTGATGCCGTAGTTCCCGATGTGCGGGTAGGTCATCGTGACGATCTGGCCCGTGTACGAGGGATCGGTGAGGATCTCCTGGTACCCGGTCATGGCGGTGTTGAACACCACCTCCCCGGAGGCGGGCTGCTGCGTGCCGCGCAGCCGCCCCCGAAACACCCGTCCGTTGCTCAGCACCAGCAGACCGTCCATGGCACTCGGGTGGTTGGCACTCT